>JACCSH010000162.1 GCA_013813125.1 Nocardioidaceae bacterium
GGTCGCGGAAACGGAATGCGGTCGATGATCACAAGTTGACAGGTCGGACCCGGAATGTCCAAGCCCTGCCACAGTGACAGCGTCCCGAAGAGGCTCACGGCTGGGTTGGCGAGAAACTCAGCCTGAAGGTGGGACAACTGACCATCGCCCTGACACAGAATCGGCAGATGAGGCAAGGCCTCCCGCGCTGCATCTGCGGCTGTTTCGGCGGCCCGTCGTGACGAGAACAGCCCCAACGTGCGGCCGTCGGCTGCCTGCACCAACCCCTGGATTTCCGCCAACTGGGACATCCCGATTCCATCTCGACCAGGGACCGGCAGGTGCCGAGCGATGTACAGCATCGCCTGGCGTTGATAGTCGAACGGAGAACCGACGTCTATTCCCCGCCACGCGAGAACCCGCGGCGCCTCGTCGTCTCCCGAAGCCGCCGCACCCGAGCCGCCCGCATCCTCCACCTCGACAGCAGCCACCGCTGACACGTCGCCCGGGGTGTCGATCGAGTGATCGGCGCGCTCCGTCGGCTTCAGCCCTATGGAGGTGGCCAACGCTGTGAAATCACCACCTAACTTCAACGTGGCGGAGGTGAATATCACCGTCTTGTCGCTCAGCAACTTGTCCCGCAGCGGTCCCCACACTTGAAGAGGTGCCACAAATAGTTGGCTGCCCCCTCGGCTGCGGTCGCGGTCGGCGACCCATGTCACGTCGGCCTCATCGTGCTCAACCAGCCGCTCCGAAATCTTGCGAACCTCATCGACCATCCCCCGCGCCTGCTGTCGTGCAGCGTTTACATCGGAGTCACTCGACTCCTTCGGGAAGGCGGAGAACGCGGCCCGCGCCGCACTGCGAACCATCGCCAGCGCCGCCCCAAGCCCCTCCGGAAGGCGATCGACCCGCCCCGCCTCAGTGTCGTCGAGGGCGGCTCGCAACGCGTCGGCAGAGTCGCCGAGTTCCTCGGCCTCCCCCTCGTCAAGGAAGTTCCCGGCTCGCCGAGCGGCCCGTTCGATCATCGACACACTCAGCTCGTCGGTCGCAGCCTGCGTCACCCGGGCGGCAAGCTCATGGGCCTCGTCGACCACCACGACGTCGTACTCCGGAATCATCGGGACGCCCTCGACCGCATCGATCGCGAGCAACGAGTGGTTCGTGACGATCAGTCGCGAAGCCATCGCCCGATCCCGCGCCCGTTCGGCGAAACACTCCACGCCGTACGGGCACTTGGCGGCGCCCAGACACTCGCGGTGACTCACTGACACCTGCTGCCATGGCCGATCCGTGTGCGGCGGTGCACTGTCGCGATCCCCCACACCACCGGCCTTGGACTCAGACTCCGCCCATTTGCGCAGCGCCAGCACCTCTGCACCCATGCTGCCGGTGGGCAAGGCGACCAGCGCTCCCTGGTCGTCAGGCGCGCCGTCCCGAACCCGGTGCAGGCACGCATAGTTGCTGCGTCCCTTCAGCACAGCGTACGACGGCCGTGCCCCCAAGAGATCAGCAGCCGCGTCGAGCAACGCAGGGATGTCGCGCTCGACGAGCTGGTGCTGTAACGCCAGCGTCGCGGTCGCCACCACAACTCGGTCGGAGTGCAGCACCGCCGGGACCAGATAAGCCAGCGACTTGCCGGTCCCGGTTCCGGCCTGCACCATCAGATGCTGACCCGTCTCCATCGCCGAGCGAACCGCTCGTGCCATCTCGACCTGGCCGGGCCGATCCTCTCCCCCGACGTTGATCACCGCCGCGTGCAGCACCTCGGTGATCGAAGGCTTGGGTTGAGCCGGACCGGGGGCGCCATGTGGCTCGCAAGCTTCACCGCCGCGATCAGCCACCGGATTCGGTCGACTGGTTGCGGGTAAGGCAGACATCCAGCCGAGGCTACCCAACGAGGAGGCTCAAGGGACCGTGCCTTCCACAGAAGCTTCGGCAGCCGAGGTACCAAACGGGCGGAATCGGCTGGAGTGGCCGACAGATCGAGCCGGCGCCGCCGGAGCATTCCTGGCCAAGTGACCGTGGGTGATCGAGTATGGCGATTGTTACGAGGTCTCTTGCGGAGGTGCTTGCGCCTATGCCAACGTGGCTACGCCATACGACTAGCGCTGTCCGTTTGTTTGCGCTTGCCGCATGCTCGGCGCTGACAATTCAACATCCGGCTCTGGGAGGCGATTCGTGTGCTGCGTCGCTATCTACCGACTGCCGCGCTCGCGGCGAGCGTCATGGTTCTGCCCTTCGTTATGAACGGTGCGGTCGCCGCGCCCCCTGCCGCGCCGGGCAAGTTGTGCGAGGACGACAACTTCTTCGTGATCGAGTACACCGCCAGGTACCCCGGGGCGACCGGCTCGCAAGACGGACTGTATGAGCGTTCGGTCCCTACCACCGGAGGGTGCGCGAGCAGCTGGGCGCAAGGGGCTGGACAACTGTCCACGGCGGCGATCGTCGCCCAGTGTCGATTGGGCATCGAGCCTCGCTTCGGGCCTTACCCGATTGAGGTGCGCTTCGCTAGCACCTACGTGATGCAGAACCGGGCAGACTGCATCGCCGTGATGTCCGGGGTCGCGAACGGCGAGATCGACCCCGGCAACGCGCCGCTGTTCCCCGGAGGCACCCGCTAGTCAATACCAACCTCGACCAACCGGTCTCCAACTACTCAGCTCACAGGAGGAGCAGTGTTCAAGTCCCTTAGAGTCACGTTGGCAGTCGGTGCGGCAGCCGCGATGATGGCTTCGACTGTCAGCTCTGCGCTCGCAGCACCGTCTGGCGACCCCAATGCCACCCGGACGGCCAACCCGGCCCACTCTTGCGCCGCGATACCCGGAACCTTGGCGCAGTTCGGAATCACCGCTGAAGACTTCGACTACAAGTCCTGCGTTCGCATGCTCGCTGGCCGAGTCCCGCTGACCTCCTGGGGCGGCAACTCCTATGAGCAGTGCGCCGCACTAGAGGCGGGGATCCAGACACCGGGTGGGTTCTTCCAGATCTCCTACCCCTACACCTTCCACGCCGAGCCTGGCGACCCCTTCCCGAACCTGCGTGCGCACAACCGCGAGCAGTGCGCCCGAGCGCTATGGACCTTCCATACCATCGAGTCCTACCTAGCGCCAGGCGGCTAGAGCTAGCTCGCCCATCTCGGCGCCGCGTCTGCGAGCGCCGACAGTGTGCCTGCGCGGATCTCGATTCGTGACCTGCGGTTGACTCCAGGCTCACCTGTCCGCTTGCGCGCGGAGATCGGCTTTTCGCGCTGCGGGGAGGTCTCGCCAGTCTAGATCGAGGAGCGCCGCCTCAAGGGACCACAAGAAGTTCAGCGAAGGGTGGGCGCCTGCGTCCAGAGCCCGCCGATAGGCCTCGACCGCACCAACCTTGTCGAGCTCTTCCGGGGTGCAGATACCCGCGGCACACAACATCTGCTCGCTGGCGGGCCCGAGGTTCCGCATCGTCCGCAGTAACTGCGCTCCCGTCACGACGTAGCAGCGGGGGCGGCGTACTCGGCCAACTCACCGGCCAACCCGGCATGGACCCGAGCGTGCACCCGAGAGCCATCCGCAACGTGCTCGACGGACAGCAGCTCACCGTGCTCATGGATCTTGTTGAGCAGATCACCGCGCCGGTAGGGCAGCAGCGCGTCCACCTCGACGACGGGGTGCGGCAGGTCTGCCTCCATCGCCTCAAGTACGTCGTCGACGCCTGCGCCGGTCCGAGCCGACACCACGACCGCGTGCGGCTCCCGAGCCAACAGCCGCGATACGACGAGCGGATCAGCCACGTCGGACTTGTTGATGACGATCAGCTCCGGCACCGCGTCCGCGCCGATCTCGGCGAACACTTCGCGAACCGCCGTGATCTGGCCCTCCGGGTCGGCATGTGACCCGTCGACCACATGCACCACCAGGTCGGCCTCAACCACCTCCTCGAGAGTCGAGCGGAACGCCTCGACCAGCTGGTGCGGAAGGTGGCGGACGAAGCCGACGGTGTCCGACAGGGTGTAGACCCGGCCGTCAGCAGTCGTGGTGCGCCTCGTGGTCGGATCGAGCGTCGCGAACAACGCGTCCTCGACCAGGACGCCAGCGCCGGTGAGGCGGTTGAGCAGCGAGGACTTTCCGGCGTTGGTGTATCCCGCTATCGCTACGGACGGGATCTCTCGCCGTACCCGCTCAGCCTTCTTGGTCACCCGCGCAGTCTGCATGTGTTTCAGCTCTTTGCGGAGCTTGGCCATCCGGGTCGTGATGCGTCGGCGGTCTGTCTCGAGCTTGGTCTCACCGGGGCCGCGACCACCGATGCCGCCACCCTGCACACCGACGCGGCCACCGGCCTGACGAGACAGGTTGCCACCCCAGCCGCGCAGCCGTTGCTTGAGGTAGTCGAGCTGGGCCAGCTCGACCTGCGCCTTGCCTTCTTTGGAGCGGGCGTGCTGCGCGAAGATGTCGAGGATCAGCGCCGTGCGGTCGACCACCTTGACCTTCACGCGGTCCTCGAGGTTGCGCAGCTGCGAGGGACTCAGCTCCCCGTCGCAGATCACCGTGTCGGCGCCAGTCTCGGCGACGACCATGCGCAGGTGGTCGACCTTGCCCGGGCCGATGTACGTCGCCGGGTCGGGCTTGCGACGTCGCTGCGACAGCGCGTCGAGCACCAGGGAGCCAGCTGTCTCGGCCAGCAGCTTCAGTTCGGCCAAAGAGTTGTCCGCGTCGTCGACGGTGCCTTCGCTCCACACGCCCACCAGCACCACCCGCTCGAGCCGCAGCTTGCGGTACTCGACTTCCGAGACGTCGTCGAACTCGGTCGACAACCCGGCCACGCGGCGCAGCGCGTGGCGCTCCTCGAGCTCGTAGTCGCCCTGGTCGAAGGGCTCGCTCCTGTCGAGGCGGTCTTCGCTGTCAGCGCCCCAGTCGAGGTCGTCGGCGACCGCCTGCGCTGCGTTGTCACCGGCTAGGCCGTCGACGGCAGTGGCTACTACTTCGTCATCGAAGAAGGAG
>JACCSH010000177.1 GCA_013813125.1 Nocardioidaceae bacterium
TCGCTGGCCACCTTGACGAGCAAAGCATTCTCGTCGACCCAGACGTCGGTCACCGCGGTCTTGGGCAAGTCCTTGAGGGTCTGCTCCAGGTCGACGCCCGAGACCTTACCCAGATCCAGCACCGCAAATGCCTTCGCAGTGTCGACGCTTACCCGATAGTGGGTTGCGGCAAGACCCCTGACCTTCTCGCTGCCCAGATTCTTGAGCTCCTCAACAGCTGAGTAGAGCTCTTGAAACTTGGCCGGGTCGAGCGACGACATGAGCTGCTTGAACAAGGCTCCGATCGGGTTCTCAGGCTCGTTCAGATCCACCGAAACCCATGGCTTGCCAGTGGCCGCGAGGCTGGTCGGCAGCTTCACATAGGCAACCCCGTCGACAAGCCGAACCTCGATCGAACCCTGGTCACCCATCCGGGCAACCATCGCGAGCTCCAACTTTTCTGCCCTGAGACCGACCTGCACGTCACCTGACATCGCCAACCGCTGCCCCATCGGTAGGCTCGTGGTGGCCTCGATGTGAGCAGATCGCGAACCCATCTGCGCAGCCGCGACCCGTTCGCCGAAGTTGTCGGCCGTGAGACTTGCCCCGACAGCGGCAGGGGCGCCGCCCTTCGACTCACCAGGTGTGCCTTCGTCGCCGGCGCACCCGGACACGCTCACCATCACAGCCGCCACCAAGGTGGCCGCGGTATACCGTCGCAGTCGCATAAGTTCTCCCGATCGTGTCAGTTGCCGCCAGCCTACGTCGAGGCCCGTGTCAGCAGCCGGCAAGTCAGGCAGCGTCCTCGTCATCCGATGTGAGGTTCCGAGTGCGGTTGGGGTCGACCTGGATCCCTGGACCCATGGTGGTTGAAACCGTGACTTTCCTGAGATAGCGGCCCTTGGAACTTGCGGGTTTCAGGCGCAGCACCTCTTCCAGCGCGGCGGCATAGTTCTCCACGAGCTGTTCCGTCGAGAAAGATGCCTTGCCAATGATGAAGTGCAGGTTGCCATGCCGGTCGACTCGAAACTCGATCTTGCCGCCCTTGATATCGCTGACAGCCTTGGTCACGTCAGTCGTAACCGTGCCTGTCTTGGGGTTCGGCATCAAGCCGCGCGGGCCGAGCACACGACCGAGACGCCCGACTTTGCCCATCATGTCAGGGGTCGCGACGACCGCATCGAAGTCGAGCCAGCCGCCGTTGACCTTGTCGATCAACTCATCGCCACCGACGATATCGGCGCCGGCAGCGCGCGCTTCGTCTGCTTTCGCTGCGGTGGCGAAGACCAGGACCCTTGCCGTCTTGCCCGTGCCGTGCGGCAGGTTGACAGTGCCGCGCACCATCTGGTCAGCCTTGCGTGGGTCGACGCCAAGTCGCATGGCGGCATCAATAGTCGAGTCGAACTTGGTCGAGCCGCTGGACTTCACGAACTTGATGGCATCGACAGGCGAGTAGAGCTTGTCCTTGTCAATCTTGGCGGCTGCGGCCGCGTATGCCTTGCTGCGCTGCATGTGCTGGTTCCTTTCGAGATGAGCCAGGTGTGGTCGAGTGGGCCAGCGCGGCCCTGCCACGAGATGTGTTGTGTTTGACTGTTCGGTTCCACAACGGCGGGCTCAGCCGTCGATTGTCACTCCCATCGAACGTGCTGTGCCTTCGACGATCTTCATCGCTGAGTCGACGTCGTTGGCGTTGAGGTCAGGCATCTTGGTGGTGGCTATCTCGCGGATCTGGTCCCGGTCGATCTTGCCGACCTTGTCCTTGTGCGGCACTGACGAGCCCTTGGTCAGGCCAGCAGCCTTCTTGATCAGCTCAGCGGCCGGCGGAGTCTTGGTGACGAACGAGAACGAACGGTCTTCAAAGATGGTGATCTCGACCGGGACGATGCTGCCGCGCATTGCCTCGGTGGCGGAGTTGTAGGCCTTGCAGAACTCCATGATGTTGACACCGTGCGGACCGAGGGCGGTACCGACGGGCGGGGCAGGGGTGGCTGCGCCAGCCTGCAGCTGCACCTTGACGAGGGCGGCAATTTTCTTCTTTTTTGGGGGCATGATGGGGTCCTTGTGCTTTTGTGGGACTGGGTCAGGCGTTCACAGGTGCGGTAGTGAGCGACGATGATCGATGGGCGAAGTGCTGCAGATTCAGATCTTCTCGATCTGGGAAAAACTGAGCTCGACTGGCGTTTCGCGGCCGAAGATCTCGACCAGGGCCTTGACCCGCTGAGCGTCGATGTTGATCTCAGTGATCGTGGCGTGCAACGTAGCGAAGGGGCCATCGACCACCATGACGGAGTCTCCGGCATAGAAGTCGGTGAACTCGGCCTTCATCTGCCTCTGCAGTTCCGGCGCCTCGGCCTGCTCAATGATGGCCGGTGCCAGCATGGCCTCGACCTCGCCAAGGCTCAGCGGTACCGGTTGATGGCTGTGACCGACAAACCCGGTCACAGACGGCGTATGACGAACAGCCGCCCAGGACTCGTCGCTCAGCTCCATGCGGACCAGTACGTAGCCGGGGAGCACGGTGCGGCTCACCTTCTTGCGCTGGCCGTTCTTGATCTCGAACACCTCTTCTTGGGGCACGTGAACTTCGTAAATGAAGTCCTCCATGTTGAGTGAGGTGATGCGGTTCTCCAGGTTGGTCTTGACGCGCTTCTCCATACCGGAGTAGGTGTGGATGACATACCAGTCACCAGGCTTGGATCGCAGCGCCTCCCGGAACTCCTCAAGCGGATCAGCCGCGGGAGCGTCGATGTCCCCAAGCCTGTTGTCGTCGCTTGTCTCTGCCGACGTGGCAGCTTCGTCCGGCGAGCCGTCGTCGTCTGCGACCGCTGCGTCGGTGGTCAGCGCCTCGCTCCCATCGAGCAGGTCCGCCTCAGGGGCAGCACCGGTGAGGTCGCCACTCATGGCGCTGGCGAGGTCGCCGGAGTCAGTGGGCTCATCGACAGTCACCTCGGCAGTCGCCTTCTGATCACTGCGCTGCTCGATGTCGGCCATGGACTCGGACAAAGATTGCTCCGTCACTTTTCTATGTCTCTCAGACTTCAGCTTTAACCGTCTGACGCAGGCGCGTCAGCCGAAGATCCCGAACGCAGCCTTGTTGAAGGCGTAGTCCAACAGGGATACGAACGCGATCATGAAGAGCACGAAGACAAGCACGACGAGGAAATATGTGACTAGCTGCTCGCGTGTCGGCCAGATGACTTTACGCAGCTCGGCAACCACTTGGCGCAGGAAAAGGCCAAGACCGGTACGACCGTCCTGAGTTGGCCGTCGCTCACTTGACGAGCTCGTGGCGCGGGTCTCGGTCACAGCTCCACCTTTCTAGTGGTTGGTGCTTGCCTTGCAGGGCAGGAGGGACTCGAACCCCCAACCGCCGGTTTTGGAGACCGGAGCTCTGCCAATTGAGCCACTGCCCTCCGGTCGACTCGGACCCACGTAGGACGAGCCATCACAAGGTCAGGGCGCGACAAACAAGGGTGCAAAGTCCACCAAAATCCGAGTGTACGGGGTGCGGGCCTGCTAGGTCGAACCGAACAAGCCTCGTCAAATCCTGCTCTTGCGATTCGTCCGATCCCACCCGGCTTGCGCCATCCGCGCCCCAGTCGGACGAAACACAAACCCGCCATTCGTCCGACCGAGGGCAGGGCCAGGTGGCTTAGGCGGGCCGGACGAATCGCCTCACGGCCAGGGCGACGAAGTCGGGGCGGCGGTGGAAGGATGGTAGCCATGAACGATCGAAGCCTGACCACCCCCCGCCATACCGGACCTACGCGCCCCCGAGTCTCGCGGCGTATCGGTGGTATTGCGGAGTCCGCGACCTTGGCGGTCGACGCAAAGTCCAAGGCGTTGAAGGCGGCGGGGCGGCCGGTTATCGGCTTTGGGGCCGGTGAGCCCGACTTCGCCACCCCTGACTACATTGTGGCGGCCGCGGTAGAGGCGGCCAAGGACCCTCGCAACCACCGCTACACACCTGCCGGCGGTCTGCCCGAGCTCAAGTCGGCCATTGCCGACAAGACGCAAAGAGACTCCGGATATGTCGTCGAGCCTTCCCAGGTACTGGTCACGAACGGCGGCAAGCAAGCCGTCTACCAGTCGTTTGCGACACTGCTCGACCCGGGGGACGAGGTACTGCTCCCCGCGCCTTATTGGACGACGTATCCAGAAGCGATCCGCCTCGCCGGTGGTGAGCCGGTCGACATACTCGCTGATGAGACCCAGAACTATCTCGTGACGGTCGAGCAGCTGGAAGCTGCTCGAACCAACCTCACCAAGGCGTTGCTCTTTTGCTCTCCGTCGAACCCAACCGGCGCCGTCTACACCCCCGCCCAGGTCAGGGCCATCGGCGAATGGGCACTCGAGCATGGCATCTGGGTGGTAACGGACGAGATCTACGAGCACCTCACGTACGCCGATGCGCAGTTCAGCTCCATCGTGGTCGAGGTGCCCGATCTCGCGAACAGCTGTGTCGTGGTGAATGGCGTTGCAAAGACCTACGCCATGACCGGCTGGAGGGTGGGCTGGATGCTCGGTCCGGACGACGTGATCCAGGCGGCGACGAGCTTCCAGTCGCACGCGACCTCGAATGTGTGCAACGTCGCGCAGCGGGCTGCATTGGTTGCGGTTTCCGGCGACCTCAACGCCGTCGACGAGATGCGGGAGGCGTTTGACCGGCGCCGGCAGACGATCGTGAAGATGCTCAACGAGGTGGAGGGCTTCGAGTGTCCAGAGCCTAAGGGCGCCTTCTATGCTTTCCCCTCGGTGAAGTCGGCTCTCGGACGTGAGATCAGGGGTCGCACAGCGGCTAGCTCGGCCGAGCTTGCCGACATCATCCTCGACGAGGCCGAGGTGGCGGTCGTCCCTGGAGAGGCGTTCGGGAGCCCCGGCTACCTTCGGCTCTCTTACGCGCTGGGGGACGAAGATCTCGTCGAGGGCGTCAGCCGGATCCAGGACTTGCTCCTCTGACCACAACTGGCGTAAGCACCGCGGAGGTGAAGCGCCGATCGCTGCGGGACCTGCCCAAGGCGCATCTGCATCTGCACTTCACGGGGTCGATGCGCCACTCGACGGTGATCGACCTTGCCCAACAACAGGGAATCTGGCTGCCGGACGCTCTGACCCTGGACTGGCCACCTGCTCTCTCCGCAGCCGACGAGAAGGGATGGTTTCGCTTCCAGCGGCTCTACGACATTGCCCGATCCGTCATGCGCACGGAGTCGGCGGTGCGCCGGTTGCTGCTGGAAGCCGCTCAGGACGAGGCTGCGGAGGGGTCTCGCTGGCTGGAGATCCAGGTCGATCCCAGCGGATACGGCGCGCTGTTCGGGGGCATCACCGCGTTCACCGAACTGGTGCTGGACGCCGCGCGTGACGCAACCGCACGCACCGGTGTGAAGGTGGCGGTGGTCATCGCCGCCAACCGGACTCGCCACCCGTTGGACGCCCGGACACTCGCCCGCCTGGCGGCCCAGTACGCCGGTCGAGGAGTGGTGGGATTCGGGCTCTCCAACGACGAGCGGCGGGGCCAAGCTGGCGACTTCGCTCGCGCATTCGCGATCGCCAAGCGGGCCGGATTGGTCGCGACCCCGCACGGAGGCGAGCTCAGCGGGGCGGCAAGTGTGGCGTCGTGCCTTGACCAGTTGGGGGCACACCGTGTCGGTCATGGTGTTCGCTCGATCGAAGACCCTCGGCTCGTGACGCGGTTAGCCCAGGCAGGCGTGACGCTCGAGGTGTGCCCCGGCTCGAATGTGTCGCTTGGTGTCTACTCCCAACCGGCCGACGTGCCGTTGCGGCGGCTGTTCGAGTCCGGCGTATCGATTGCGTTGGGCGCAGATGACCCGTTGCTATTCGGCAGTCGGCTGGTGGACCAATATGAGGCCGCACGAGACGTGCACGGTTTCAGTGACGCGGAGCTGGCTGAGCTGGCGCGCATGTCGGTCCGAGGGTCCGCTGCCCCAGCGGATGAGCGCGTGACACTGCTCGGTGAGATCGACGACTGGCTCGCCACGCCGCTTCCCGGCGAGTCTCTTTGAGACTCCCGCCTGACGCTGCACCCAACGGATCGGACGCGCAACCGGTCAGAGGTCACAGTTGATGCGGACCGGCTCGGGTTGCAGCACGATCCCGAACCTGGCCTCTACCCCGGCGCGGATCTCCCGAGCCAACCCCAACACGTCCTCGGCGGAGGCTGAGCCTCGGTTTGTCAGGGCAAGGGTGTGCTTGGTTGAAAGCCTGACGCGCTCGTTCCCGTATCCCTTCGGGAAGCCCGCTCGGTCGATCAGCCAGGCTGCGCTCGTCTTGCAGGTTCCATCCGGTTGGAGGTATGACGGCGCGCCATCTGGCAGCTGGTCGGGCGCCAGGAACGGGTTGGTGAAGAAAGAGCCCACGCTCCATGTGTCATGGTCGGCCCCGTCGAGCACCATGCCCTTCGACCGGCGAAGCCTCAGCACCGCCTGGCGCACGTCGCTCAACGAGGTGGATCCCCCGACCGGCACCATGAGTTCCCTGGCCAGCTCGGCGTACCGGACGGGCTCGCCTCCCGTTCCCGGCTGGAACCGGAAGCTCACAGTGCCAACGACGTACCTGCCCGGGTTCTGCTTGAAAACGCTGGTGCGATAGCCGAAGCCGCAGTCAGCGGCGGACATCGTTCGGGGGCGGCGATCGACCCGGTCGAAGACGTGAACCAGCGAGATGGTTTCGGCAACCTCTTGGCCGTAGGCCCCGACATTCTGGATCGGCACCGCGCCAACCGTGCCAGGGATGCCTGCCAGCGCTTCGACACCCACCCACCCGCTCACAACGGCACGGGCCACCAACGCGTCCCAGTTTTCGCCCGCCTCTACGACGACCTCTACCTCCGAGGAGGGGACCTCTTCATGGACGGTGATACCTCGATTTGCCACCCGGATAGCCCGCCCGGCAAAGCCCTCGTCACCGACCACCAGGTTGCTGCCGCCGCCCAGCACGAGCACATCCTCGCCGGCCGCGTCAGCAGCGGCGACGGCCTCGTACAGATACTGCCTGGTGCCAGCCTCTACGAAGGTGCGCACAGGACCACCGACGCGCAGAGTTGTCCAGTCTGCTAGCCGTACGTCGGTTCGCGTCAGCACCGCACCACGGCTCTGCTGACACCCAGCACTTTTTTGCCGCGATGAGTCACAGTGAGCTCGATCGTTGCCCGGCCCTCCTCGACGGACTTGAGAACTCCGGTGACATCGACGGTGGTGCCCTCGTCGTCATCCGGCACGAACACCGGTCTGGTGAAGCGAGCTCCGAATGTCATCACCAGTGCTGGGTCCGCGACCCAGGTTGTCAAGGCGCGCCCCACGAGAGCGAGGGTATACATCCCGTGGGCGACAACCCCGGGCAAACCCACGGAGACAGCGACCCGGTCGCTGTAGTGGATCGGGTTGAAGTCACCCGACGCGCCCGCGTAGCGGACCAGGTCGGATCGCCTGATGGGATAGGTCTGCGGGTCGAACTCATGGCCCAGCTCCCAGCTCACCCGGCACCTCGGATGCGGTGCAGACCGGGCTGGCCAACACCGACGCGGACAGCGATAATCCGGTCCGACGTCATGGTGTGGTCCTGCGGTGAACGAGCGTCGCGAAAGCCGTCGAGACCGGTTCCCCGCTCAATGTGGTGATCTCGGTGCGGGTACCGATCATATCCGTGCCCGCCGCTGCCCGGAGGCTGTCGATGGTCAAGGTGCCGACCAGCTCGTCGCCGGCGGTTATCGGCCTGGTCTGCTCGAAGCGCTGGTC
>JACCSH010000217.1 GCA_013813125.1 Nocardioidaceae bacterium
AGCAACCGCCCGTTGCGGTCAAACACTGCAGGGTTAACGAGCGGTCTCGGCAGTCGCGCGTCCAGCTCCCACACCAGCCGTAGCCTCGACTCGGGAGGGCTCCGGGACCCCTCAACCGCTAGCCCGAGCGCCTTGCGAGCCTGTCTGACACCGTGCCAACCTGAGCACCCGTCGATATACTCGCGCAGCTCGTCGAGCCCGATGAGCCGGCTGGTGAGCATCATGTCGATGAACACCACCGCGGAAGTTCCGTCAGCTGCGAGGCGCGCCCCATCGAACGCCGTCCGTAACGGCGCCGTGCAGGAGACACCACGGACGTCCTCAACCTCATCCGGCGGGAGCCTGTCGCGCGACAGCCTCACCCCGGGACGGTTGCGGATTTTCGCGGTCGGCCCTAGGCAAAGCAGCAACGGGTCATTGCGAACCCACATCGTGCCGTCCAGGAGACGGACCCCGCGCCAGTAGGCCGAGCCCCATCCGCTGACGGCGCCACCGGGGGGTAGTAGCTCTGCTCCCTCGATCACCCGCTGACCCGGTGTGAGCTCGACGACCGACGGGACGTAACAGCCGTGACTCGTACGACGCCAGCCCGGACCGCGAAGTTGGGATGGCGTCGGGTCGGTGCTCGCATCTCGGCGCAGCAACGGAGTCACGCCGGCAGGAGGGTGGCGCAGGCGGCTGTCCCAACGATGCATGATGACCAGATTGGCGGGCTTCTCCACCGGCGGGTGGGCCCATCCACAGACGGGATGTCCAGCACCTGCCTGTGGATGAAGGCTCGGCCGCTAGATCCTCCCCGCCGACCCCTCCGGACATGATCACCAGTTGGAACGAAATGGCGCTGTGACGACAGATTTGAGCGCCATATCGTTCCAACTGCTGAGTGAAGGGGTGGCCCCGACGCGGCCCCGACGCGGTGAGTGACGGCGCGGCGAGGGAACAGCTGTCGCGGGACTCACGGGGCCTCCGCGACACAGGCGGTACCAACCCGGCAAAAGCCGATGCGCTCATAGACCCGAGCAACGACGTCGGACTGCGCCGAGCAGAAGACAGTGGAGACCCCGCGCGTGAGGGCATCGGTGGCAAGCACGTAGGTGACCTGCGCGGCTAGTCCGCGACGTCGATATGCAGGCAATACCGCCACCCCGGCTATCTCGGCCACATCCCCCACCGCCGCGTAACTCCCCCCACCCACCGGGCCGAGCTCGGCCCCGTCGGCTGCTGAGGCGAATGCAGCTGCCATCTGCACCGCGCCGGTCCTGAGGCCGGTGAGGAAGCCCTCGTCGACCTCGTTGCGCGCCGAGTCGAGTCCCGCATCCCTGGCTTCAATTCCTGCCTCGCCCGTCGCGGTGCCGGCGTACGAGAAACCGACCGAGATCGCCGCGCGGGTCGCGATCAGCGTGTCCACCTCGTCAGGCCCGATCATCCGCGCGGCGCCGGAGGATCCACAGGGGGCGCCGGCCAGGACGAGCAGGGGACATCGAGATACGTGTACGCCGGTGGACTCGACTACAGCGGCGAGCCCTGGCGTCGCCTCGTCCACCCACTCGATCACGCGGGGAAGGCCGAGCTCACGTTGACGCTCCAGAACGCGGCGTACGTCGGATGGCTCGATTGCGTCTGAGCCGCCGAACTGCGGGCGGGCGTAGTACGGCCAGCCCGACTGCGCCACGAACAACGTAAAGGGCCCAACCGGTTCAGGACGCGCCCGCCGTCGTGGGACGGCGTCGTAGTACTGCTCGAGCTGCTGGATCACCGCGGGGTTGGCCGACATAGCCGGGAGCATGTCATGCGGACGCCGTCACAAGCACCCGAATTGAGGGCCGAGAGCCATCCCGGCCCTGCTCGGCGACATCGGGGGCGTGGCACGGCCAGCAGAGCAGAGGGGAGCGCCGGAACACAGGCAGAATGGACAGGTGAACCTGTACAGGGACGAGGCCATCGTGCTTCGTACCCAGAAGCTCGGTGAGGCGGATCGGATCGTCACGTTCTTGACCCGCAACACGGGGCGGGTCCGGGCGGTCGGCAAGGGTGTGCGCCGTACCAAGTCGAAGTTCGGATCGCGGCTGGAGCCGTTCATGCACGTCGACGTCCAGTTCGCCCGGGGCCGGACCCTGGACATCGTCACTCAGGTGGAAACACTTTCCCCGTTCGCACAGGCGGTGGCGGGGGACTACGCGCGCTACACCGCGGGAACCGCCATGCTCGAGACGGCTGAGCGGCTGGTCGCGGAGGAAATGGAGCCGTCGCTTCAGCAGTACCTGCTGCTCGTTGGTGCCATGCGTGCTCTGGCGAGCGGGGAACATGAGGCGCCGCTCGTCCTCGACTCGTTTCTGTTGCGATCGCTGGCAATCGCGGGTTATGCGCCGTCCTTCGACAGCTGCGCCCGCTGTGCCGAACCGGGGCCGCACCGCAGTTTCAGCGCGGGTTCAGGCGGCATGCTGTGCAGCGGTTGCCGCATCCCGGGCACGGCCAACCCGGCGCCGGAGACCGTCAGCCTGTTGGGCTCACTGCTCGCGGGGGACTGGGCGAGGGCCGAGCAGATCGACGTGCGTTATCGCAGACCCGCGAGTGGCATCGTCGCCGCCTATTTGCAGTGGCACCTTGAGCGCGGTCTTCGGTCCTTGGTGCACGTTGAGAGGCACCAGGAGTGAAGGTGACGAAAGTCCCCGATCTTCCCCACATGCTCATCCCAGCGCATGTGGCGGTGATCATGGACGGCAACGGCAGGTGGGCCGCTGAGCGCAACTTGCCTCGCACTGCGGGACATGAGAAGGGAGAGTCGGCACTCTTCGACTTGGTGGAAGGCGCTATCGCCGTGGGAGTGAAATACGTCTCGGCGTACGCCTTCTCGACAGAGAACTGGAAGCGCTCGCCCGACGAGGTGCGCTTCTTGATGGGCTTCAACCGTGATGTGATCCGGCGTCGGCGGGACGAGATGCATGCAATGGGCGTGA
>JACCSH010000241.1 GCA_013813125.1 Nocardioidaceae bacterium
GCGGGGTCGACAGCGATCCAGATGTGCTCGGCACGTGCCAGCAACTGGCCGTCAACGTCGTAGAGGGCAGCGGCGGTATAGGTCTTGCGACGCTGGATGTCGAGCAGCCGTCCCACCACCACATAGTCCTCGCCGATGCGCGGAAGGGCGTCGCAGGTGGCCGTCATCCGACCGAGGACAAGAGGTCGAGCGTCGAGGTCAGAAGTCCAGCCGCCCGGACAGTCCAGAGCCGACCAGACGAACTCGGCCGCGACGCAGTCACCCGACGACAGTGCAGCCTTCTCGCGTTCCTCGTCGGCTGGCCAGTTCGCGCCATCCGGGCTGGCAGTGGCGTTTGTGCCGTCCGGGCCGTCTGTGCTGGCAGTGGCGTTCGCTCCGTCCGCGTTGCGCCCGCGAAGGCTGCGATCTGGGCGCCAGACGCAACCGGTCTCCCCGGGCCGGATCGGGCCGGGAGCAAGCAGGAGACCATCTCCGGACAGGCGTCCGGTACCGCAGACGAAGCAGGACGGGAACGGGTGGTGTGCTCTGCCCGCGTACGACGCCTCGGCTCGTCTGGCCGCCTCGACGCTCACCGGCGAAGGCGGATCTGCCAGGAGATCCCCCGGCTCCGCCTCCGCGATCAGCGTTTCGCCGTGGCCGAGGTACGTCACGCCGCCTGCCGTGCGAATCTCGAGCGCGATGTCGAGCGGAGGTGGCCGCCGTAGGGTGACACGGACTGGTCGCCCGAGGTCGACGCCAACGTCCTGGCTGCCGACGTAGCCGGCGAGCAGACCCGCCGTGTAGCCACCATTGCCTGAACCGGCCGGTCCGCAAAAACGCGCCGCGATAGTCAGTCTCGGCGGCTCCTCCATACCAGTCACGAGAAGTGAGGCTAGCTGCCCGCTCAGCAACTGACTCGTCCGCAGGGGAGGCTGCCACAGCGGCTCCCGTTGCAGACCACTCAGTTGGGTCAGGTTGCGGCGACGTGGGCTAGCCTCGGCGATGCGTCACATTGACGAACGAGGTGCCCGTGGCGCACCAGTGATATGTCGACCTAGCAGCAGGGTGGGTTCAACGGGCGTGACGGATCTGATCGACACCACGGAGATGTACCTCCGCACGGTCTTTGAACTCGAAGAAGAGGGCATCCGACCCCTGCGGGCCCGCATCGCCGAACGTCTCCACCAGTCCGGCCCCACAGTCAGCCAGACGGTGGCACGGATGGAGCGTGATGGGCTGCTCACCGTTGAAGGCGACCGCCATTTGGAGTTCACCGACGAAGGTCGACGCCTCGCCACCCGAGTGATGCGCAAGCACCGCCTTGCCGAGCGGCTGCTCATCGACGTGATCGGGCTTGAGTGGGAGCACGTCCATGCGGAGGCATGCCGTTGGGAGCACGTGATGTCAGAGACCGTCGAGCGCCGTCTGCTCCAGATCCTGGACCACCCCACCGTGTCGCCGTACGGCAACCCGATCCCGGGCCTGGCCGAGCTCGGCGAAGGGAATCTCGAGGAGGGGTTCCTTGACGGTGTGGTCCCGCTCACCCAGGTGGTCGAGGCGACAGAAGGTCGGGTCGTCGTCGGCCGCATCGCGGAACCCCTCCAGACCGACGCTGAACTGATGGCGGTGCTGCGCAGAGTCGGAGCATTGCCGGGCGAGGTCATCACCGTCGCGTTGGGGGCGGTCGGGGTGCTGGTAGGCAGCGGTGGCGAGTCGGCTGAGATCGATGCCGAGGCCGCAACTCACCTGTTCGTACGCCGCCTTTGACCCGTCTCCGGCCGTCAACCAAGGCGTTCGAGGGCCTGCCTCGCGAAGTAGCCGTCCTCGTTGCGGTGGCGGTCGCAGTCGCCGTCGGATTCGGGGTGGTTGCTCCAGCGATCCCTGAGTTCGCACGGTCCTTCGGAGTGGGCAAGACCGCCGCGGGCGCGGTCATCTCGGCGTTCGCGTTCATGCGCTTTGTTTCCGCCCTGGGTGGCGGCAAGCTCGTTGATGCGTTCGGCGAACGCATCATCTTGTCGACCGGGATCGCGATTGTCGCTGTCTCGACCGGTCTGGCTGGCTTGGCGCAGAACTACGAACAGCTGCTGATCCTGCGCGGGGTGGGCGGCGTGGGGTCTGCCATGTTCACGGTGGCGGCCAGCTCATTGCTCTTCAGAGTCGTCGATGGCGGCAACCGCGGTCGTGCCACCGGGTTGTTCCAGTCTGGCTTCCTGATCGGCGGCCTGCTGGGTCCGCTGGCCGGTGGCTTCCTCACGGACTACTCGTTGCGCCTGCCCTTCTACGTGTACGCCGTCTCGCTCATCGCTGCGGGCTCCATCGGGGCGGTCTTCCTGCGCAGCGCCGCCCGCCGTGATATCGACCCGAGCACAGGCGTAGGGGGCGGGTCGTCTGCTGCCTCACCCGATCGGTCTCCGACGGCAGCCGAGAAGGTGGCGACTCCGTCGCTGGGCGCCGAGGGCGAGCCGTCTGCTGCCTCACCCGATCGGTCTCCGGCAGCAGCCGACGAGGTGGCGACCACCTTGCTCTCTGAGGCGTTTGCGCACCGGGCATACCGCGCAGCGGTCATCGTCAACTTCGCGACCGGGTGGGCGCTCTTCGGCGTACGCATGAGCCTGATCCCGCTGTATGTCACGGAGGCGATGGAGCAACGCGTGGTGTGGGTGGGGGTGGGCTTCTTGTGCTCATCTCTCGCCCAAGCGGGCTCCCTCGTGTTCGCCGGGCGGTTCGTGGACCGGGTGGGACGCAGGCCCGCCATGGTCATCGGATCGCTGGTGGTCGCGTTGTCGCTCCTGTCCCTGGCCGTGTCGACAGCTCTCCCGATGTTCCTGCTCGCGATGGTCGCGTCGGGAGTCGGAGGGGCATTCATCGGTACCGCCCCCGGAGCCGTCGTCGGGGATGTGATGAAAGGTCGAGGCGGCAAAGTGGTGGCGGTGTTCCAAATGGCCTCCGACGCTGGCGCCGTCGTCGGTCCGCTCATCGCCGGGTGGCTCGCTGACTCGATCTCCTTCAGCGCGGCTTTCGCCGCATCGGCTGCGGTGCTGTTCGCGGCTACGTGGACCTCCTGGCGGATGCCAGAGACGCTCGCTGCAGCGAGTCCCCGATACCCTGACTCGACGATCGAAGGGGAGGTGCAGCAGCAGTGACACCGAGTCGGTCTCGACGAACCAGGGGCGGGACCGTTGCGGAACTCGCTGCGTTGTGCCTCTTGCTCGCGGCCTGCCGTGAGGCAGACAAGCCTGATGGGACCGTTGAGCCCGCTCCCACCCCTTCATCTGACGAGGGACAGTGCGGAAAGCTCACGCTGGCGTACGACCCTGGCAAAGGATACGAGCCGAGTGCGTTCGTGGTCGGTGGGATTGCCGAGGCCGAACTCGGGTGCGAGGTCGTCTACCGCAAGACGACGTCACGGCAGGCGTGGCGGCTGGTCGCTCGAGGGAAGGCCGATGCGTATCTCGATGCCTACGGCAACGAGGATCTACGTGAGAAGGTGACTGGGCCCAAGGGCTCCGTCACGGTCGTAGGGCCGAACGGGATCCACGGGGGCGTCAGGCTCGTCGTACCCACCTTCATGTACGACCTGGGTCTGCGGACCTTCCGAGACCTTGGTGACACAACGCGGATCGGATGGGGAAGCACGCCGCCGGTGTTGACCACCCTGCCGGAGCTTCGCGCCCTGGCTGAGGCGGCGGTCGAATTTTCCGAACTCGACTACGAAGTGCGCGACTACCGAACCATCCAGCCGACGGCGACCATGGGCGATCTGCTCACCGCGACAAGCTTCGATGACAGCCACAAGCTGCCCAATGTCTATGCCATAGAAGGTCCCCGAAGCCTGTTGGCGTCGCGTCCGGGGCGGGAGATCATCGAGATACCCGAATCGGCGGCCAGCGGGTGCGTACCCGATCGGCACACCACATTGTGCTCGTCAGCGGATTTCACCTACGAAAAAATCGTCAGCAAGGAACTCTCCACCTCCAGCAGCCCCGCCTACAACTTGATCTACAACTACCGCCTGGGGCGCAAATCGGCCGGTGACATCCTGCAACTGGTAGATCTCAGCGGATACCGATTCAACGCTGCCGATGCATCCTCGTGGATCAACACACACGAGGAGATATGGCGGCTCTGGCTCCAGTGACAGCGAGACCTCGGGCGGATGCCCGGCTAGTTCTTGTCGAAGAGGCTGACACCACCGGGGCCCACGAGCAGACCCACGACGATCAAGATGATGCCCATGAGGACTTGGGAGCGGATCAGTGCAACGATTCCGGAGATGACGAGAATAACGGCGATGATCCAGAGAATCATGTCCATGAGATGTGCCTTCCTGATTCGACGTGCCCCCGATGGTCGTGCGCGAAGGACTGCCACTAACGCGGAGTTCCTCTCCGGTCTGCTACTCAGCCTGATCGTAGCGTGCAGTCCTGGTTTGGCGCGGGAAGCCGCTCCGGCCGTGCGCGGGGGCCAGCACGCTGTCACAGATCTCCATCCCAAGG
>JACCSH010000242.1 GCA_013813125.1 Nocardioidaceae bacterium
CGCTGTGCTGTCCGCACACGATAGCTCAATGCAACAGTGCCAGTAGGCGTCCACTAGCAGATCGTCCACCGCTGGGAATCTTTTCACAGTGATACGGTAATCGGGCGAAGATCTGCCCGCCTTGCGAGGGGTCGCTACGCTCCGAGAGCTTTTCGTGCAGATCCCGTGACGAACCGCGAATATTGGGCACCTCACGGTGTATGGCCAGCAAGTCGCTCAATCGGCTCTAGCGGCGGCGCGTCGGCATCGAACAAGCCAGTCCATCCCAGCGTGAGGCCGTACCGTCACACCTCACTTCAACGCGGAACCGTTCCAGGAGGGCACGCATGACGACTTCGGTTGAGAAATCCCCGTCCAGTAGCCAAGCAAGCAGCGGCAGTGAGCTGACCACGTCGCAGGGCCAGACCACGATCGCCGACACGGTGGTGTCGAAGATCGCCGGCATCTCAGCCCGACACGTCTCCGGAGTCTACGAGTTGGGTGGTAGCGGCGGCGCAGCGAAGGCCTTCTCCAGCATCCGCGAGCAGATTCCGGGGGCAAGCCAGTCCGCGAGCCAGGGCGTGTCGGTCGAGATCGGCGAAAGTCAGGCCGCCATTGACCTTGACGTGATCGTCGAATTCGGCGTCGCGATTGCCGACCTCGCGCAGGCTGTTCGCCAGAACGTGATCTCCGCGGTCGAGCGGTTGACCGGCCTCGAAGTCACCGAGGTCAATGTCAGGGTCAACGACATCCACCTGCCCTCCGACGACAAGGAGCCAGAGGAGCCACGCGCTCAATGAGCGAGATGCCCGTCCTCGCAGCGGCTTCTAGCCCTCCCCCGGCGTTTGAGCCCGTGGAGGGTCTCGCTGCTGCGGTCCAGAGTTGCGCCGGAGTTGCCTCGCTGTCGGGGGGCACCTTCGGAGAGGTAGCCACCTACCTGCCTGGGCGACGAGTTCGCGGCGTCCGCCTGACCGACGAGACCGTCGAGGTACATATCGTGGCGTTCTGGGGCCCTCCGCTGCCACCCGTAGCGGCCCAGATCCGTGTTGCGGCGGCTCCCTTCGCCGGCAGCCGCACGATCGACGTGTACATCGACGACCTCCTGCTGCCCGATACGACCACAGCGCAGGAGTAGTTCGCCATGGGGGACTCCACCAGCCAACCGAACGATCCCAGCGTGCAGCGCAGAACCGAGCGCAGCAAGTACATCCGCGATCACCACCCTGATCGTGGCGGCGACCCGGAAGCGTTCATCATCGGTCTACGCAAACGGTTCGGTGCCCGCCCCCCCGTAGGCCAACCGCCGGTGGTCTTCCATCAACGACCAGGCGGAACCCGCCATCTCAGGCTGATGGCGACGCACCTGATTCACCGCACCAACCGACGCCCGAAACAAAAACCCCGGGTGCGCTAACGCTCACCTGACTGCCCTGGAGGCAACTATGTCCACCACTGTCATCGGACTGTTCACCGGCCTGCTGATCGGCCTGGCTATCGCGATCGACGGCTTCAGCGGCTTCTTGCTTCTCGTCGTTTTCGGAACAGTCGGCTTCGTGATCGGTAAGGTCCTTGACGGGGACCTCGACGTGTCCTCCATGCTCAACAGTGCCAGCAGCCGGAGATCGCGTTGAGCAGCTCCGGCATGACCGCTGCTCTTGCGCCTCCCGCCGACGGCACCGATTCGTTGTCCGATTCCAGCGCCGTCGAACGCACCGAAGCGGGCAGTCGGGGACAAACCTATATCGACCCAAAAGTTGTCGAGAAGGTGGCCGCCGAGGCGGTTCGTGAGATCGATAACGCCACTGGGAGCCCTCGGCGCGTGCTCGGCATCACCTTGGGATCGGCCGACGAGGACACGGGGGCCAGGGTCAGCGCTCAGGTCGATGACGACACGGCAATCGTCGAGGTGACGATGACCGTGATTTACCCAGCGTCGGTGCAGAATGTGACCCGGCAAACCCGTAGCCACGTTCGTGACCGGGTGAAAGAGCTGACAGGCATCTCCGTTCAGGAAGTTGACATCACCGTCTCCGGTATGCGCGCCGAGCGCCCGGAGAATCCTAGGGTCAGGTGAACGGTATGCGCGCCGCCAACCGCATCGTGGCCACCATGGTGGCCCTTATTCTCCTCGCCGCCTGCGTGATCACCGTGGTCGAGATCGTCCTCGCCGCACTGGGCAAGTCACCGTGGATCGTTCAGCACGTGGCCATCGCCGACGATCTCCATCAACGGACCTGGCGAGACGGCTGGGTACGGGTCGTGGCCGTGGGGGCTCTCGTAGCCGGGTTTGTCTTATTGCTGGTCGCTTTCAAGCGAAGCCCCCCCATCGACATCGCACTGCAAAGCGACGATCCCGGAGTGGTACTGACGGTGACCCGCAAGAGCCTCGAGAGCCACGTGGCCGGCCTCGCCGAGGCCGAGACGGGCGTGGACTCCTCGTCCGCGAGGGCCCGTCAGGGCCGCGTGGATGTCAGCGCCTCCACCACCTTGCGAGATCCCGGAGATCTCAAGGAACGGGTTCAGCGGTCGGTCGCCGATCACCTTGAGTCGCTGCGGTTGGCTCAACCGGTGAAGACGACTGTCTCGATACGCAGCCGGGAGAGCTGATGATCAGCCGGATAGATCGCGCCAACCGAGCCTTGCTGGCTATTGTCGGGTTGATTCTCCTTGTTCTCGGTGCGCTGGTACTCGCCTTGGGATGGTCAGTTTTCGGGAGTGATGAAGCAGATGGCCCGGTGATACCGGCACGCATGACCACCTTCATCCGCGACAATCCGTGGTACTGGTGGGCCGTGGCCGCCGCGTGCGTCGTGATCGGACTCCTGATGCTGCGCTGGCTGGTTGGGCAGGTGCACACCAGCCGCTTGTCCGAGCTTGCCGTAGAACCCGACCGCAGTGACGGTGAAACGGTGCTCGAGGCCGGCGCGATCTCCGACGCGGTCGAGCATGAGGTCGAGACGATGAGCGGTGTGCGGGGTGCCTCCATGCAGCTGCTCGGACAGCGCAGCAAACATCGACACAAGCTGACCGTGCTCCTCGACGAACGCGCCGACATCAACGCTGTGCGTTCTCGGCTCAGCCGTCAAACCGTGCCCAATCTGCGTCGAGCCCTCGACTTCGACGACCCTCAGCTCGACATCCGGCTCGGGCTGCCAGCACGACGACGTCGCCGCGTCAGATGACGTTCCATGTGAGCCCCCTCGACACCCACGAGCACGCAGATGATAAGCCCAGAACAACCTCCGATCTGGCATCCAGGCCGGACTTCCGCAGATGATGAGCACGTGATCGGCTGAATGTGTCCTGCTGAACTGCGGAAACGCAGAATCGGCGGGTTGGGGTCCTGGGCACTAATGGCTTTTGCTGATGCGTTGTGGAAGCGCCGGCGTTGGTAGTTGAAATAAGTACCCGCCCTCGACATCGCCAATTTGCCCGAGTGCCCAAATCCGAGGCGAGAGCGATACGTGTCCACCATCTCGACTGACTCATTGGACTGTCTTTTCCTCTACTCCGCATGTTCTCGTTCAGAGGCAATCTCTAGGAGGGGCCGCCAGTGCCGATGGTGTGGGATCAGTTGGCCGCTGCGGATGCGTGAGCATGCAGATACTGATAGGCCCGTCGCGCGCATCAGGGCAGACAACGGTACGCCCGCCAAGGCGGGAAGGACTTCGGCTTGGTACCGGTCTTTCGTCCAGGAGGTGTCTTCTGCGTTCGGTCGCCAGCTCGACTCCTCGTGTTTGCGCTTCGACAAAGACTGGGACCGTTTGGCTGCTGCTGCCGGGGTGTTCGTTGGGTCCTGGCCGGCGGCGCGTTGAGCGGCTAAGGCCTTGTTGGCCGTTGCGGCGCGCTCTGTTGCTAGGCGCTGACGAGTGACTGGCCAGCAAGCGGAGCAAAGTTGCCGCGACCGTTCACTCAGCTCGACGCCGCAGGTCCGGCAGGTCGGTGAAATCAGCGGAGCCGTTGCTGACTTGCGATTGGCGCTCCGCCTTCCGATTGATTGTTGTCTCTTGGTGTTGTCCCGGCTCAGCGGTGTGCGAAGGGCGATGTCTCCGGGGCTGTTCGTAGCCACGATATGGGCGACGGTTTCTGCGTGGGCAGCCACATTTTGAGCGTAGGTGGGCATCCACTGGGCGAGTTCGTGTGTCAGCGGTGCTAGTAGGCGGCAGGCGCCTTGCCGGGTTTCGTGAAAGTCGTTGGCTCTGAAGTACCGCGTCTGCAATAGCAGAGCGACGTGGCGTTCGGCGATGGGGCGTAACGGTTCGAGGAGGTCGAGGGCGAGGCTGTCTC
>JACCSH010000261.1 GCA_013813125.1 Nocardioidaceae bacterium
ACCGGCACCGGGAGTCCGGCCAGCTCGCGGACCGACACCGTGGAGGTGAAGCCGGTGACGACGAAGTTCGACGGGTGCACCTTGAGGACGAAGGCGGTGTCGGTATCAACGGCGTCGGCGTAGTCAGAGGCACGGACACGGTTTGTGGTACCGACCTCGCGCAGCCTGCCGCCGACGGACTCGATCAGCTCGGGGATCCGGAAACCGTCACCGATCTCAACCAGTTCACCCCGTGCGACGACGATGTTTTGGCGGCCCGCGGCCAAGGCGACCGTGACAAGGGCCAGGGCTGCCGCCCCGTTGTTGACGACGTGCACACCGCCGGCGTCCGGTACGGCGGCACGCAGCGCTGCGAGCGCCCAGCGACCGCGGCCACCTCGCCGTCCGGTGGCGAGGTCGAGCTCGACGTCCGTTGAACCCGCCGCGACCGACAAGGCGTCCACGGCCGCTGCCGACAACGGGGCTCGTCCCAGGTTGGTGTGCACGATCACGCCGGTCGCGTTGATCACCGGACGCATCCGGGTGGCCACCACGGGCAGGGTTGACAGGGCAGCGGTGGCTACGTCGGCGGGTGCCAACTCTCCGGCTCGGCAACGAGCGATCGCCGCGACCACGGCTTTCTTGACCAGGGGCGTACCCAGCCGCGAGGTGGCTTCGCGAAGCGCGGGGTCTGCGAGGATCCGATCTGTACGAGGAGTCGCACGACGGACGTCGTCCACTGGTCACCCCTCCCGAAGCTGGCGGAGGCGGACGGGAATCGAACCCGCCTGGCCGAGATGCTCGGCCACTACGGTTTTGAGGACCGCGCCCGTCACCAGACGAGAAACGCCTCCGCGCCCACTCTAAGTGCTCAGGCGCGCGCTGACGTAGGTTGGCCCGGTGACAGCAACTCCGGGACCGCTGCGCATGACGCAGTTCGCGGCCGGCGGCGGCTGCGCATGCAAGGTTCCTCCTGGTGAGCTGGAACGAGTTCTCATGAACCTGCCGACCAGCCACGAGGGTGGTGACCTGCTGGTGGGCGTGGACAACGGTGACGACGCCGCGGTGGTGCGCATCGACGGTGGGCGAGCGATGATCGCCACCGCGGACTTCTTCCCTCCGGTGGTGGACGACCCCTATGACTGGGGCAGGATCGCGGCAGCCAACGCACTGTCGGACGTCTACGCCATGGGCGGTACACCCGTGCTGGCCGTCAATCTGCTCGCCTGGCCTCGGGACCGCATTCCGTTCGCACTGGCCGCCGACGTCATGAGAGGCGGTGGGGACATCTGCGCGCAGGCGGGGACGCATCTGGCCGGCGGGCACAGCATCGACGACCCGGAGCCGAAGTACGGATTGGCCGTCACCGGCCTTGCCGACCCCGACCGTCTGCTTCGTAATGACGCCGGGCGGGCGGGAACCCCACTGACGCTGACCAAGCCCCTGGGTCTAGGCATACTCAACAATCGGCACAAGGCCACCGGCGAGCGGTTCGACGAGGCAGTGGCCCAGATGACGACGCTGAACCGTGAGGCGTCCCAGGCCGCGCTCGCAGCCGGGGTGCGCTGCGCGACCGACGTAACCGGGTTCGGCTTGCTCGGGCACCTGCTGAAACTCGTCAGGGCAAGCGGCGTGTCGGCCGTCGTATCCGCCGCCGCCGTCCCTTATCTCGATGGAGCGCGACAGTCGTTGGCCGAGGGCTACGTGCCAGGAGGAACCCGGCGCAACCTCGACTGGGTACGTCCCCACCTCGACGCCGCTGTATGTGATGCCGAGTTGTTGCTGTTGGCAGATGCGCAGACCTCTGGGGGATTACTTATCGCAGGGGAGATCCCCGGCCATCCTGTCATCGGAGAACTGCTCGACGGCGGCGATGCCACTATCTCGGTGCGATAGCTAGAACCCCGCGAGAAATGCAACCCGATCTCGGGGGTATCTTGACCACTGACTCCCAGGAGGCGGCGCGAATGGTTTCTCGCAAGACGTTCCTGTCCTGGCCGGTGCTTCGGCAGTTGAACGGCGCTGACCCGTTGGGTCGGGGCCCCGCGGTGAAGTCGGCTCAGTCGGACAGCATCACTGCCCGCACCACCACCGCAGATCGCGTCGCACGCAGTGTCTGTCCCTACTGCGCCGTAGGTTGCGGTCAGAAGGTTTTCGTCAAGGATGAGAAGGTCGTCCAGATCGAGGGCGACCCGGACAGCCCCGTCTCGCGCGGGCGACTTTGCCCGAAGGGCTCAGCCAGCAAAAACCTCGTCACCAGCCCCCTGCGGCAGACCAAGATCCGCTACCGGCGCCCATACGGCACCGAGTGGGAGGAGCTTGACCTCGACACTGCAATGAACATGATCGCGGACCGCGTCGTCAAAGCGCGTAACGACAGCTGGCAGGACATCGACGAGAAGGGCCAGCGGGTGCGG
Source organism: Nocardioidaceae bacterium (assembly GCA_013813125.1). Lineage (GTDB taxonomy): Bacteria > Actinomycetota > Actinomycetes > Propionibacteriales > Nocardioidaceae > JACCZJ01. The sequence goes on from JACCSH010000261.1 coordinate 2,397, forward strand.
CGTACCCTCGGCATCGCCAGCCTCGGAGGCGCGACGCTGGACAACGAGGAGAACTACCTCATCAAGAAGCTCTTCACCGCTCTGGGTGCGATCCAGATCGAGAACCAGGCGCGGATATGACACTCAGCCACCGTCCCCGGTCTGGGGACCAGCTTCGGTCGCGGCGGCGCCACCGGGTTCCAGCAGGACCTCGCCAACGCTGACTGCATCATCATCCAGGGCTCGAACATGGCCGAGGCCCACCCGGTCGGGTTCCAGTGGGTGATGGAGGCAAAGGCGCGAGGCG
>JACCSH010000264.1 GCA_013813125.1 Nocardioidaceae bacterium
TCGACCGCGCCGTCTTCCCCGGCCTGCAGGGCGGGCCGCACAACCATACGACCGCGGCCATCGCGGTGGCTCTGAAAGAGGCAGCAACCGATGACTTCAGGGTCTACGCCCATCAGATCGTCGCTAACGCACAGGCGCTGGCCGATGCGCTGCTGGAGCGCGGCTTCGAGTTGGTGACTGGTGGCACCGACAATCACCTGATCCTCGCCGATCTCACCAACAAGGTGATCGGCGGCAAGCCAGCCGCGCAGGCGCTCGACCGGGCTGGTATCGAGCTCAACTACAACAGCGTGCCGTTCGATCCACGCAAGCCGTTCGACCCGTCTGGCATCCGCCTGGGGACTTCGTCGGTGACGACCCGGGGCCTCACCGAGCAGCACATGCCCCAGATCGCTGCCTGGATGGATGAGGTGATCACAGCCGAGGCGAGTGGGGACTCGAGCATTGCCGATCGGGTGCGGAGCGAGATCAGGGAGTTCGTGGCGGCGTTCCCGATCCCTGGATGGATCCCCTGACCGCAGGTGCGAGTACGCCGACGAGCGAAACCTCTCGGCAACTCACGTCGCCGCCAGCCTCTCCTTTTCCACGTCGATATCGAAGTCACCCTCCGGCCACTCAGGATTTATTGCCTCGAGGGTGTCGGTGAGTAGCCGCGTTATCGCCCAGTTGCGGTACCACTTGCGATCGCTCGGGATCAGATAGAACGGCGCCGTCTTGGTGTTGCATCGCCGCAGTGCGATTTCGTACGCCGCTTGGTAGTCGTCCCACCTCGCGCGTTCCTCGATGTCACCAGGGTTGTACTTCCATTGCTTGGTGGGGTCGTCGAGCCGAGCCAGCAAGCGTTCTTTCTGCTTTTCCCGGGAGATGTGCAAGAAGCATTTGACGACGGTGATGCCGCCGTCGACGAGCCGCTTCTCGAACTGGTTTATCGCGACATAGCGCCGGTTGATCTCCTCGGCCGGAGCCAGTCCACGGACCTTGGCGATGAGGACGTCCTCGTAGTGGCTGCGGTCGAAGATCGCGACCATGCCGGGCCGCGGAACTTGTCGCTCGATCCGCCAGAGGAAGTCGTGGCGACGCTCACTTGGGGTGGGAGCTTTGAAAGCCGTGATCTGGAGCCCCTGTGGGTCGAGCAGACCACCGCAATGCCTCATCACGCCCCCCTTGCCTGACGTGTCCATGCCTTGGAGCACGAGCAGCACGCTGCGCCGCCCGCCTGCTCGCGACTCGGCGTACAGACGTTCCTGCAGGTCCGAGACCGTCGGTCCTAGGTTCTCCAGGGCTCGCTTGCCCCTGCGCTTGTCCCCCTTGAACCCTGGCTTTGCGCGAGGGTCGAAGCTGGACAGGTCAACAGCGCCCGGAGGCACCTTCAGCAGGTCATTCATCGATTCGGCCATAAGGTCATTGTGTCGCTCGACGCGCCAACCGCAACCGCCACGCCGATGCGGGAGGTCGAGTCACGTTGCCGGAAGCGCGTGCGAAAGCGCCGCCAACCGGCTAAACGCGCGGTAGTACTTCTTACGGAAGCCACCCGACAGCATCTCGTCGGAGAACACCCGGTCCAACGCCAGGCCGCTTGCGGCGACGGCTGCGCCGCGGTCGTAGAGCCGGTCGGTGAACACCACCAGGCGCAACGCGGTGGCCTGGTCGTGCAGCTGGCGCACCTCCTGCAGACAGACCAGTCCCACCGACTCGACCAGCGCGCCGTACGTGCTCGGGTGGAGCTCCTCCAGATGCCGGCACAGGTCGACGAAGTGGTCGAAGGACGCATCGGGCCGACTGCCGGCCAGGGCGAGCAGGGCGGCATCGTCGTGCGGCTTGGCTGGTGAGGTCAGCTCTCGATGGCGGTAGTCCGGCCCGTCGATCCGTACGACCCTGAACCGGCTGGAGAGTGCTTGGATCTCGCGCAGGAAGTCCTCGGCCGCGAAGCGGCCCTCGCCGAGCCTGTCGGGCAAGGTGTTCGAGGTGGCCGCGAGACTGACGCCGCGCTCGATGAGTCGACTGAGCAGCGTCGACATCAGCACCGTGTCACCCGGGTCGTCGAGCTCGAACTCGTCGATGCAGACGAGCCGGTACGACGACAACCGCTCGACGGCCTCGGCGAAACCCAGGGCGCCGGCGAGATGGGTGAGCTCGACGAAGGTAGCGAACAGCTTGGGGCCAGGGACGCAATGCCACAGGGCAGCCAGCAGATGCGTCTTTCCGACCCCGAAGCCCCCGTCGAGGTAGAGACCAGATGCCGGCTCAGGCGACGCACGCCGACGAGACCAGCGCCTCAGTCGAAGCCGCTCATCCGGCGTCGCCGCCGACAGTGAGCGAGCGAACGAACTGACGGAGTCGAGCGCTCGCTGCTGGCTGGGCTGACCCGGTACCGGTCGGTAGTTGGCGAACGTGGAGTCGGCGAACGTCGGGGGTGGGCACAGACCCGCGAGCACCTCCTCAGCCGTGACGCGAGGGTTGCGTTCGCACAGTGCTATCGGCACCCCGGGCAGCCTAGTGCGACTCCTCACCTGCGCCGGGTGGCAGGATCAAGCTCGTGCGGTCCTTGTTTCCCAGCTTCACCGACGAGCTCAGCTATGACGACCTGATCGAGCTCTACGACTATCCCGCCAAGAAGGCATGGGTTCGCGCCAACTTCGTCAGCAGCCTCGACGGAGCCGTCCAAGGTTCGGACCACAAGTCCGCGTCGCTGTCCAGCAAGGCCGACAAACGCGTGCTGGGTCTGCTTCGATCCCTTGCAGACGTCGTCGTCATCGGAGCCCACACCGCCCGGGTCGAGGACTACCGGCCGGTCAAGTCCACCGACCGGCGGACCGTCATTCGCCAGCGCCTCGGTCTCAGCCCAGCCCCTGCCATGGCAGTCGTGTCCCGGTCTCTCGACATCTCCGCCTCGTTGCTCGAGGGCGGCCACGCGCCCACGCTTGTCATCACTTCAGAGTCGTCTCCGAAGAACCGCCGCCTGGATATCGCCCGTCGAACTCCGGTGATCGTCGCGGGCGAGACCAGTGTCGACTTCGCCGAAGCCGTCGACGCGCTCGTGCAGCGGAGCTTCCATCGCATCTTGTGCGAGGGTGGTCCGACGTTGATGCATTCGGTGGTGGCGTCAGGGCGCCTTGACGAGCTCTGCCTGACCTGGACGCCGGTGATCGCGTCCGGCGACGCACTGCGGCTCACCGACGGCGCGGCAGTGGAGCCGCCGTACCAACTGCGGCTGAAGCAGCTGCTCGAAGAAGACAGCGAACTGTTTGCCTGTTATGTGAGGCCGTGACGCACGTGGACCTGCCTGTCATGCCGCCACTGTCGCCGATGCTGGCGAAGTCGGCGAAGACCGTACCGTCGCCTGCAAGTGTGGAAGGCGGTTTCCAGTACGAGCCGAAGTGGGACGGCTTTCGGTGCATCGTCTTTCGAGACGGCGACGCGGTCGAGCTCGGAAGCCGCAATGAGCGGCCGTTGACTCGATACTTCCCCGATGTGGTGGCGGCGGCGAGACTCTCGCTGCCGAAGCGGTGCGTACTCGACGGAGAGATCATCATCTCCTCCCAGGGACGTCTGCAGTTCGAGCGGTTGCTCGAGCGGATCCATCCCGCCGACTCACGTGTGCAGAAACTGGCAGTCGAGACCCCGGCATCCTTCGTCGCCTTCGACTTGCTCGCCGTCGGGAAGGAGTCGTTACTCGACGCGCAGCAGTCTCACCGGCGCGAGCGCCTGGTCGATGCCCTTGGGAACGCGGCGACTGCGGTTCATGTCACCCCGGCGACCACTGACCTGCAGACCGCGAAGGAATGGTTCGACACGTTTGAGGGCGCCGGCCTTGACGGGGTGGTGGCCAAACCTCAACTGGCCTCCTACCAACCCGGCGCTCGGGCGATGATCAAGGTCAAGCACGTCCGCACCGCTGACGTCGTTCTTGCCGGATATCGCCTGCATAAGTCATCGTCGCCTGATGAGCCCCGACTTGGTTCCCTGCTGTTGGGCCTGTACGACGACCAGGGCCAACTGCAGCACGTGGGAGTAGCCGCCGCCTTCGCCACAGCACGTCGAGCTGAGCTGGTGGCCGAGCTTGAGCCACTTGTCGTACAGCCGACCGACCACCCGTGGGGGCGGTGGGCCGAGGGCAGTGATTCGAGTGACCGGATGCCGGGCGCCTCGTCCCGGTGGAATGCGGGCAAGGATCTGTCCTGGGTGCCCCTTGACCCCTCGATGGTGGTCGAGGTGGGCTACGACCACATGGAAGGCACCCGCTTTCGTCATACCACCCAGTTCAAGAGGTGGCGCCCCGACCGGGAGCCCGCCTCGTGCACCTTCGAACAGCTCGAGGAACCGGTGAGCTACGACCTGGCTCAGTTGCTCGGCTAGCACAGGGAGGACAACGATGTACAACGTGATCGTCTTGGCCGAACAGGCCATAACCGAAGCTGATGCCACCGAGGTGGCCTCGCTCCACGCCGCTATAGAGGACCAACGTCACTACCACGTTCTCATCCCGTGCGAGAACGCGGCGGTGAGAGTAGAGACCGCGCTGGGGTCGCTCGCCGCGAGCGAGGTGCTCGCTGCTCCGGCAGTCGCCGCCAACCAGGCCGACATCGAGGAAGCACAGGCGGAGATCGAGGCCGACGCGCAAGATGCGGTGGCCGCAAGCGTCTCGGCTCTGCGTGCCCTCGGTGCTGAAGCCACCGGGGGGTTCAGTTCGAAGGACCCGATCGAGTCGCTCGAGCAGGTGGCGCGTGAGCACAGCGCTGACGAGGTGATCGTGCTGACCCGGCCGCACGTGATCCAGGAGTTCCTCCACCTCGACTGGAGCTCCAAGGCGCGGCGTCGACTCGGAGTACCGGT
>JACCSH010000310.1 GCA_013813125.1 Nocardioidaceae bacterium
AACCGCCGTCGGGGTGACCCGCAGATAGAGCCAGGTGAGCCCACACCCTGCTGTGAAAGCAGCGCCAGCGACGTCGCCGCGACCGACTCCCACCAAGGTGGCCGCACGTTCGGCTTGAGTTGTGGTCAGTCGGCTGGGGGCGTCGCGAGGAGTGGCCGTCAGTGCTACCGGGGCCTGCGGGTCGGCCGGCACCTCGACCTTGATCAGGCCGACTCCACAAGACTGCACGCGTGCGCCCGCGCCGATCGCGCTCCGCTGGCGAAGCGCCCACGCGGTGCCGAGCGTGGGATGACCGGCGAACGGCAGTTCTCCTGCGGGGGTGAAGATGCGCACCCGGTAGTCAGCCCCCGCAGTCCTGTCGGCGTCCGTCAACGGCTGCGGAAACGATGTCTCCGACAAGTTGAACTCCATCGCCAAGGCGAGCAGTTGCCCGTCGGACAAGCTTTCAGCGCCGTAGACCACGGCCAGTGGATTGCCCGCGAAGGCGCGGTCGGTGAAGACGTCGACGATCTCGTATGTCAAGTGGTCGGGAGGCATGGTGAGCAGCCTAAATGCCCGTCACCACAGGTAGCCTCTCAGTCGTGAGTATCGCCCCCTCCCGCATCTTCGTCGCCCGGCTCGCGGGCATGCCGGTCTTCGATCCCAACGGTGATCAGGTCGGCAAGGTTCGCGATGTCGTGGTCGCTGTGCGCGCCGAGAACAAGCAGCCTCGGGTGCTGGGCCTCGTCGTCGAGGTGTTTGGCCGCAGGCGCATCTTCTTGCCGATGACTCGAGTCACGAGCGTCGACTCGGGCCAGGTGATCACCACCGGACTGGTCAATATGCGGCGGTTCGAGCAGCGCAGTGGAGAAACGCTGGTGCTCGGTGAACTGCTGGACCGGACGGTGATCCTCAAGGACACCGGTACGCAGGGAACCGTCTACGACATCGCGATGGAGCAGTCGCGGACACGCGACTGGCTGCTGTCCCGGGTGGCTGTCCAGGCGGGTTCCAAACGGTTCGGGCGCAAGGGACAGACTCGCGTTATCGAGTGGTCAGAGGTGACCGGGCTGACTGCGCCCGAAGTCAGCCAGGGTGCCACTCATCTGCTGGCCGCCTTCGACTCCATGCGTGCGGCTGACCTGGCCAATGTCATCCATGATCTGTCGCCGAAGCGCCGCCTGGAGGTCGCCAGCGCGCTCGACGACGAGCGGCTCGCCGACGTACTGGAAGAACTGCCCGAGGACGACCAGGTGGAGATCCTCGGTCAGCTCGAGTCCGAGCGTGCCGCCGACATCCTGGAGGAGATGTCGCCTGACGACGCGGCCGACCTCATCGCCGACCTGCCGCCCGAGACTGCTGAGCGGTTGCTGCGGCTGATGGAGCCCGACGACGCAAGAGATGTTCGCCGATTGCTCAGCTACGAGGAGCACACGGCTGGTGGGCTGATGACCACCGACCCGGTGATCCTGCCTCACGACGCAACGGTCGCCGAGGCGCTTGCCCGCATTCGGAACTCGGAGCTGAGCCCCTCCCTGGCCGCCATGGTGTACGTATGCCGGCCACCTTTGGAGACCCCGACAGGCAGGTTCCTCGGTGTCGGACACTTCCAGCGGTTGCTCCGAGAGCCGCCCTCGTCCCTGGTCTCGGGAGTGATCGACAACGACATCGAGCCGCTGCGTGCTGAGGCAGGGCTCGATGAGGTCACCCGGCTGCTGGCGGCGTACAACCTGGTTGCCAGCCCGGTCGTCGACGACGACGGACACCTGTTGGGTGTGGTAACCGTCGACGACGTCATCGACCATCTCCTGCCGGAGGACTGGCGGGAGCGCCTGAGCGAGCCGGTGTCCGGTGATGCGTGAGCTTGCGGTGAGGCAGGTGCGCCGTGGCGCGTGAAGAAGTCCGCGACTTCCAGGCCCGGACAGCTTCTCGTGCCCCGCGTCTCGACGTACCCAAGGGCACCAGGCGCAGCCTGCTGCCTCGCCGCAGCTTCGACCCTGAGGCAGTCGGTCGTTCGTCGGAGCGGATAGCCCGGTTCCTCGGCACCGGGACCTTCCTCGTCGTGATGACCGTCGTCATCGTGGCGTGGTTCTTGTGGAACACCCTCGGGCCCAAGGGCACCAGGTGGGATGACTACCCGTTCATTTTCTTGACGCTGATCTTGAGCCTGCAGGCGTCGTACTCGGCGCCGCTGATCCTGCTTGCCGCCAACCGCCAGGAGGCTCGCGACCGGGTCAACCTCGAGCAGGACCGCGAGGCCAACGCCCGGGCGCACGCCGACATGGAGTTCCTCGCCCGGGAGATGGCGGCCCTGCGGATGGCAATCGGCGAAGTTGCCACTCGCGACTACGTGCGCACCGAGCTGCGCTCGCTCCTGACCGAGCTGGAGGAACGCGCTCGCAGCGATGAGTCGGAGCCTCGTGCGGGAGACGACTCGTCAGGTGCGCCGCGGCCCAGGACGTAGCCTGGGGACATGACCTCATCTTTGCTGGAGCCAGTTCGGGCTGCCCTCGGGACCGTCAACGACCCGGAGATCAGGCGGCCCATCACTGAGCTCGGCATGGTGAGCGACATTGACATCGCACCCGACGGCACCGCCAGCGTGACCGTCCTGCTCACGGTCTCGGGGTGCCCGATGAAGGAAACGTTGACCCGCGACGTCACCGCCGCAGTGAGCTCCGTTGCGGGGGTGACCTCCGTCAGCGTGACTCTCGGCGTGATGTCGGCCGAACAGCGCTCATCCCTTCAACAGACCCTGCGCGGAGGGCAGCCGGCCAAGGAAATCCAGTTCGCGCGATCGGACTCGCTCACCCAGGTGTTGGCCATCGCCTCGGGCAAGGGCGGTGTGGGGAAGTCCTCAGTGACGGTGAACCTGGCCCTGGCGATGGCCAGTGCGGGCCGCAAGGTAGGCATCCTCGATGCCGACGTCTACGGTCACTCGGTTCCGGCGATGCTGGGTATCGCCGACGAACGCCCGACACAGGTCGAGGACATGATCATGCCTGTCCCGACGATGGGGCTGAGCGTGATCAGCATCGGCATGCTCAAGCCGCGCCGCGACCAGGTGGTGGCCTGGCGGGGTCCCATGCTCGACCGGGCGCTGGTGCAGATGCTCACCGATGTCTATTGGGGTGACCTCGACGTACTGCTGCTCGATCTCCCGCCGGGAACTGGTGACATGGCGATCTCCTCGGGCCAGCACCTTCCGAACTCAGAGGTGATCGTGGTCACCACGCCGCAGGCCGCAGCAGCCGAAGTCGCCGAACGGGCCGGGACCATGGCGTCGATGATGCAGCAGCGCGTGGCGGGCGTGATCGAGAACATGAGCTATCTGGTCTGTCCGCACTGCGGACCTGAGCACCGGATCGACGTTTTCGGCACCGGCGGTGGGGAGACAGTCGCCAAGACGTTGACTGCGCGGCTCGGGTACGACGTTCCGGTGCTGGGCCACGTCCCTCTCGACCTCAGGCTCCGCGCCGGCGGGGACACCGGTCGTCCCCTCGTGCTGGCCGCACCCGATACTCCGGCAGCTGTTGCCCTGATTGCTGTGGCCGAGAAGCTGATGTCCAAGGGGCGAGGGCTCGCAGGTCTGCAGCTGGGCCTTTCTCCAGCGGGTCGATGAGGCGTACGGCGGTCGGACGGCGGCGTTCGCCCCAGCGCGGGGGTTGGGGTGTGTCAGGCTTGAGCCGTGTTCGATGAAATCGGCTGGGGCGAGATCTTGATGCTCCTCGTAGCCGCCATTTTCATCTTCGGACCAGACCGCTTGCCCGAGGTGGCGCGGCAGGCCGGAAAGATGCTGCGCACCGTCCGCCAGATGGCCACCAACGCTCGATCTCAGCTCGCTGACGAGTTGGGTCCGGAATTCAAGGACCTTGACCTGCGAGAGTTCACGCCAAAAGCCTTGGTACAAAAACACTTGATCGACGACCCCGACGACACAGCCCCCCAAAGGCCCGGACACCGGCCACTCGACAAGGGCGAACTCGCACCGTACGACGTCGAAGCGACCTAGAGCCCGATTCGGCGACCCTCAGCCAGCCGAAGATATGAACCACCTCTCAGGACCTTGACTAATACCCCTGGGGGGTATATGTTTTGCCCGTGAAGGAAAGGAGCCCCTCATGGCCGTATCACATCCATCCCCCACCACCCCTCTTCACCCCGCGCCGGCAGCGTCCTGGCGGACGGCGTCCAGCGCGACCCTGCACTGCCTCACCGGTTGCGCCATCGGTGAGGTCCTCGGCCTGGTGCTTGCCACCTGGTGGGGTTGGCCAGATGCCCCGAGCATTGCGCTGGCAGTCGCTCTGGCCTTCGTGTTCGGCTACGCGCTCACGATGCGGCCGGTTCTGCGCGCTGGGATCAGCTTTCGAGACGCCGTCAAGGTGGCCCTCGCCGCCGACACGTTATCGATCCTGACAATGGAGATCGTCGACAACGCCATCCTCCTGGCGGTGCCGGGGGCAATGGCAGCAGGTCTTCTATCCGGTCTGTTCTGGGGCTCACTCGCGGTGGCTCTGGCAATTGCGTTCGTGGTCACTGTTCCGGTCAACCGGGCGCTGATAACACGCGGCAAGGGCCACGCCGTCGTACACCAGTACCACCATTGACGCGCGCAGGTTCGCGTCCCGACATTCGATCCTGCCCACCGCATGACCCTGCCTAGACCATCAGGTCTCGACGATGAAAGGTTTCACCGTGCAACGAACGCCTCAACGACTCCTCAGCCTGTTCCTGCTCGTACCGCTGCTCGCGCTTGTCGCCTCCTGTGGCGATGACCAGAGCTCAGACTCATCCGCCGGAGACACCTCCAACGACGCGGACGTTTCCTTCGCCACCGACATGATCGCTCACCACGCCCAAGCCATCGAGATGGCCGACATGGCGGTCGACAAGGCGCAAGACCCCGACGTGGTCGAGATCGCCACCTCGGTCAAGGACGCCCAGCAGCCAGAGATCGAGACAATGAGCGGCTGGCTCGAGGCGTGGGACGAACCGGTTCCCGATGTCGGCGAAGGCTCGATGAGCGGCATGGATCACGGCAGCATGGGCGATGACATGCCCGGCATGATGACGTCGGAAGAGATGCAGCGTCTTGACGACGCCTCCGGAGAGCAGTTCGAGCAGTTGTGGCTCGAGATGATGATCGAGCACCACAAGGGTGCTGTCCAAATGGCCGAGGCTGAGCTCGACAACGGCGAGAGCACCGACGCAAAGGAGCTGGCGCAGACCATCATCGACGCTCAAGAAGCAGAGATCTCAACCATGGAAAGGCTGCTCGGCAACTACAGCAACTAACCGTTCGCGGTGCAGCTCCTCGACGGCAGCGAAGGCAAGGGTTCAAGGAGTGTCTGAGCGCTCAGGAGTGTCAGAGCGGGGTTTGCCAGTTGGCGACCACCACTTGGAGCTCGATGATGAGTCGCGCCCAGAGGCCAGTCACCTCGAGCAGCCCGACAAGTATGAGCAGTAGTCCGCCCGCCTGCATGACAGTGTGCGCATGCCGGCGAGCCCACGCGAAGGCTCTGAAAGCGCGCTCGACGCTCAGTGCGGCTAGCAGGAAAGGAATTCCGAGTCCGAGACTGTAAGCAAAGGACAGTAGAGCCCCTCGACCGGCCCCGCCGGCGCTGGCGGACAACGACAGCACCGCCGCGAGCGTGGGTCCGATACAGGGAGTCCACCCAACTCCGAAGAGCACGCCCAGCAGAGGCGCGCCCGCGACGCCAACTCGTGGTCGGTATCCCGGCCGGAACGTGCGGGCAAGCACTGGAACTCGTCCCAACGCCCCGGTGAACACGAGCCCGAGAAGGATCGTGAACACTCCGAGAACCCGGGTGATCACATCCTGGTGGGCGATCAGCAGGTTGCCAGCCGCCCCGAAGGCGGCGCCGTAGCTGGTGAACACGGCGGCGAAACCGAGCACGAAGAGCAGAGTTCCGGTGACCGTTCGGCTCGGCGTCGGAAGGCGGGCTCGGGCAGGCGCAACGCGGGTGGCAGCAGTAACCCCGGGTCGTGCAAGTGGCTCTGCGGTCTCGATGAGCTGTGCGTCTGCTCCTGCCGTACCGCTCACATAGGCGAGATATCCAGGCAACAGCGGTAGGCAGCACGGGCTCAGGAATGACACCAGCCCGGCAGCGATGGCGACCGGGATAGCCAGCAGCAACGGTCCGTAGGTGACGAGCTCACCGGGGCCGGCAGCTAGGGTCATGAGCTGCCTCGTGAAGTGGCCTTCGAAGGTGCATCTTCGGTTCGGGCGAGCTCGTCCTCAAGAAGTCCGCGCAGAGTCGCGTAGCTGACCTGTCCCACCACCTTGGCGGCCACGTTGCCCTGCCGGTCGACGACCAAGGTGCTCGGAACCGCCGTCACGGGGATGATGCCAGCCAACTCGAGAAGGACCTGGCCGTCCGGGTCGGCGATGCTGGGGTAGGGAATGTTGAAAGCGCGAACGAACGCCTGTGCGGCGGCAGTCGTGTCTCGGGTGTCGATCCCGACGAACCGCACACCGCGGTCCGCGGTCTCGCGCGCCAGCTTGGCCAGGTCCGGGGCCTCGGCACGACAGGGGCTGCACCAGGAGCCCCATACGTTGAGCACCACGACCCGGCCGGCCAGATCGGTCAGCGCGAAGAGTTCTCCGTCCAGGGTGACCCCCTGCAGATCTGGAGCTTCGATGCGTTCATCGGGCGGATAGATCGTCAGACCCGTCGTTCCCGAGTACGGCGTGGCGCCAGCGCCGG
>JACCSH010000075.1 GCA_013813125.1 Nocardioidaceae bacterium
CCACCGGATCGGGGCGAGCCGCGGCGCCACCCCGTGCCGGTCGAGCCCGCGCGGTCCTGCGTCGTCCCGTCGTCGCGGCCCTCGCCGTCGCCGTCGTCCTGACCGGCGCAGGCACTGCTGCCGCCAACGACTGGCTGCAGATCTTTCGGACCGAGCAGATCGCTCCGGTCAGCCTCAGCACCGCCGATCTCAACGCTCTCCCTGACCTGAGCGCGTACGGCGACCTCGCGGTGACGGGCGACCCGGACGTGCACGAGGTCCCGGACGCGGCGGCCGCGGCAGCGGACAGCGGCCTCGACGTGCCGGAGGTGACCGACCTACCCCGCGGGATCAGCGGCGAGCCGGTCTACCAGGTAGGTGGAAAGGTGACCGCCACCTTCACCTTCTCTGCCAACCGCGCCGACCGAGCCGCCGCGGAGGCTGGGGAAACCTTGCCCGACCCCCCGCCGGGCTTGGATGGGAGCACGGTGCGGCTGGTCGCCGGCCCGGGTGTTGCCCAAATCTGGGCGTCCTCCACCGGTGCGCCTGCGCTATTCGTCGGGCGCGCCGTCGCTCCCACGGCCTTCTCCTCCGGCGTACCGTTCGAGACGGTGCGCGACTACCTGCTGTCGCTTCCCGGCCTGCCGGACGACGTCGCGGCGCAGCTGCGCACGTTCAGCGTGGACGGCTCCACACTGCCGCTGCCCGTACCTGCCGAACACGTCACCACGTCGTCGGCACAGGTGAACGGAGTACCGGCCACGGTGTTGTCCACCCGCGACGAAACGATCGCGGCCGTCGTGTGGGTGGACGACGGGGTCGTGACCGCCGTCGCCGGTTCACTAGACGTCGGCGAAGTCCTCTCGGTCGCCGAGGATCTGAGGTGACCGGCTCGACGGCCGTCGGCAACGCTGCACTTCGCGAGGCGGCGCACCTCTTCGCGGGTGTGCCGCCGGCGCCCGCCGTGTGGTGCTCGGGTCTGCGCAAACGGTACGGCCAGCGGTCGGCGGTAAGCGACGTGTCCCTGGAGGTGGGTCGCGGCGAGATCGTCGGGCTGCTCGGTCCCAACGGGGCCGGGAAGACCACGGTGATCAAGATGCTCCTCGGCCTGGTTCACCCGGATGCGGGAGAGGTGATGCTGCTCGGGCGGCCAGCAGCCGATCCGGCCGCGCGCGCCCGCGTCGGCTACCTGCCGGAGCTTTTCCGGTACCAGCCGTGGCTGAGCGCGGCCGAGGTGCTGGCCCTCCACGTACGTTTGGCGGCGGCCGACATATCTGTGGGAGAGCAGCGCGACTGCCTGTCCCTCGTCGGCCTGGCCGAACGCGCCGGTGATCGCGTTGACGGTTTCTCGAAGGGCATGCAGCAGCGCCTCGGGCTGGCGGTCGCCCTGGTGGCTCGACCGGAGCTGGTGGTCCTGGACGAACCAACCAGCGCGCTTGATCCACTCGGCCGGGCCGACGTGCGCGACATCGTCTTGGCAATGAGGTCGCGGGGCGTCGCGGTGCTGCTGAACTCGCACCTGATCGGCGAGGTCGAACGGGTCTGCGACCGGGTGGTCATCCTCGACTCCGGGGGGGTCGCCGCATCGGGAACCCTGTTGGAGTTGCTCGGCCAGCGCCAGGTCCGGTTGCAGCTGAGCGACATCTCCCCGGCGGCTGAGGCACGGCTGGCCGCGACCGGGGACGTGGAGCGAGCCGGCGACTGGTTCACCGTGGCGGTGCCGGCCGATGACGACGGAACGGCCGTTCCCGACGTGGTGCGTGACCTGGTCACCATGGGTGCTCGGGTGCACGCGGTCGAGCCCGCGCGCATCAGCCTGGAGGAGCGCCTGCTCGGCATCCTGCGAGCGGGCTCCGCCACCCGGTCGGGAGAAGAGTTGTGACGACGGCCCGGACGGTGCTGACCATCGCCGCGCTCACTCTGCGCGAGGCGTCGCGCCGGCGCGTGCTGCTCGCCCTCGCGGTGCTCACCGTCGTACTGCTGGCGTTGAGCGGCTGGGGGTTCTCACGCCTGGCAACAGAGTCCGGCGGCAGCGCGCTCACCAGCGGCGAGGCCCGGCTGACGGCCTCCATCCTGCTCAACCTGGTGATGTTCGGCTTCAGCCTGATCGCGGCGTTGGGTACCGCCTTCCTGGCCGGGCCCACGTTGTCCGGCGAGACGGAGTCGGGCATCGCTTTGGCAGTGCTGGCCCGGCCAATTCGTCGCTCCGCTTTTCTGCTGGGCAAGTGGCTGGGGCTGGTGGTGTTCGGCAGCGGGTTCGTCGTGCTCGCCGGGCTGACCCAGTGCCTCGTCGTGCGGTGGACGGTGGACTACTGGCCACCGGACCTGGCGGGCGCCCTCGCACTGCTCGCGGCCCAGACGACCGTGCTGCTCACGCTCGCCGTGCTGCTCTCGACAGCCATCTCGCCGATGGCGTCGGGTGTGGTCGCGGTGGGCCTGTTCGGTACGACCTGGGTGGCTGGTGTGGTGGGTGGCCTGGGTGAGTCCCTCGGCAACGACGCCGTCGCACGCGTCGGCACCGTGTCGCAGATGCTTTTGCCCACCGACGGCCTCTGGCAAGGTGCGATGCACGCCTTCCAGGACCCGTCGGTGTTCGTCACGTTCGGCGGTGACGACGTCGCTGCCTTCCCGTTCCTGAGCGAGGCGCCGCTGACGGCTTCCTACCTCGCGTGGGTGGCGGTGTGGGTGGCGATGGTCTGGGGGCTGGCGGCGGCCTCCTTCCTGCGCAAGGACCTGTGACCGCTTCGACCCGACCGTGATGGCGCTCGCATTCATCGGTGTGGATTTGATTCTCGCCGGGCTTGGCCCAGCTATTACCGGTCGGGTCAGGCCTTCGTCAGCGCAGGGTCGGAGCCTTGCCGCATGTCCGAAACATTGCGCGGCGGCGCCCCACCCGATTCCGTCCACCTCGCCGCCCTGGTCACCGGTGGCTCCAGGGGCATCGGGGCAGCCACTGTCCGAGTGCTTGCCCGAGCAGGCCTGCGCACGTGTTTCACCTACCTTCGAAACCACGACGCCGCCGCCGCGCTGGTAGCCGAGGTCTCTAACCTGACGAGCGTCACCGCTGTTAGGGCCGACGCCACCAAGGAGGACGATGCCGTGTGCGCCTTTGAGGTGGCTGAAACGCTGGGCAGAGTCGCGGTGCTGGTCAACAACGTCGGCGCGACCTGGAAGGTCGCGGGCTTGGTGTCGTGGACCGCGGACGACATCCGCCGGGTTCTCGACGTGAACCTCTATTCAGCCCTCATCATGTCTCGCGTCGCCCTCGAACGCTGGCATGACGATCCGGCGGGCCGTTCGATCATCAACGTTTCCTCGGCCGCAGCCAAGACTGGTGCACCGGCTGAGTATGTCCCATACGCGGCTGCCAAGGCGGGGATCGACGCCCTCACCACCGGGCTGGCGAAGGAGGTCGCCCGCCTCGGAATCCGGGTCAACGCCGTCGCGCCGGGAACCACGGACACCGAGATCCACGCCGCCGCGGGTGATCCGGGACGTGGCGCTCGTGTTGCCGCCACTGTTCCCATGGGGCGTATCGCGTCCGCCGAGGAGGTTGCCGACACCATCGCGTGGCTGGCTTCCAGCCAGGCTAGCTACGTGAGTGGGGCTGTGGTGCGTGTCACCGGTGGGGCGTAACCAGGCGCCGCGGCCTCGGGAGACACACCGGCAGACCGAGTCTCTGAGTGGGGCCACTACACCAACCTGCCTCAAGGCCCACGGTCCCCGCGACCCCAATCGACGCCGAGCGGACATCACTTGCTGTTAGAGGTGGCGCAGCATTCGGCTGTCGATCTCGATCGCACCGAACGAACGGAGATGACATGGCAATCGCGTTTCTTGGACTCGGCCACATGGGCCTGCCGATGGCGACGAACCTGGCCAAGAGCGGCGTCGATCTGATCGTGTGGAACCGCACCGCCCACCGAGCCCGTCCACTGGCCGAACTCGGTGCACGCGTGGCTCCGTCCGTCGAGGAAGCCATCGCCGAGAGCGACCTCGTGATCCTCATGCTGGCCAACGACAGGGTCATCGACTTGGTCCTCGGTCGCAACACCGATCGATTCGCGCAAGTGGCGGGGAGAGTATTGGTCCACATGGGCACGACCTCGCCGGCATACTCCAGGGGCCTGGGTGACGACACCGAGGCGGCAGGCGGTCACTACGTCGAAGCCCCCGTCTCTGGAAGTCGGGAACCAGCAGAACGAGCGCAGCTGATCGCCATGATCGCTGGCCGCGGCGGGGTGATCGCGAAAGTCACTGCGACGCTCAAGCCAATGTGTAAGACGGTGGTGGCCGTGGGCGAGGTGCCGCAGGCGCTCGAGATGAAGCTGGCCGTCAACACCTTCTTGATCAGTCAGGTCGTCGGCCTGGTCGAGTCATTCCATCTCGCCAAGAGCAGGAGCCTCGATGTTCGTGTCTTCCAGGAGATCCTCGACTCTGGTCCAATGGCCAGCTCCGTCTCGGTGATGAAGCTGGAGAAACTCATACGCAGCGACTTTCGGCCCCAGGCGACGGTGTCAGATGTGCTGTACAACGCGCGACTTATCCAGGAAGCCGCCCAAGAGTCGCAACTGCATCTGCCGCTTCTCGAGCAGGCCGCGGAACTGTTCCAGCAGGCCGCAGCATTGGGCTACGGTGCTGAGGACATGGCGGCCGTACTCAGAGCGCTCGAATCCGGCCAAGACGTGTCCAGATAAGGCCGACTGCGCCCTGATGGTCGACGCGTCGTGCTTGTGCGGACTAGCGTTCTGAGCCAGGTGTCGACCTGGCGGTCGCCGAAGGTAAGCGGGACGTCAGCGGCACGTCAGTACGGCGGGCGAGACTGTCGGCGGCACCGCTTCGACCGGCCTTGACCTCGGGGTCGATCATCGTTCATGCCCAAAACATCGAGAGCGGAGGCACCCTGATGGTCGGCCGGGCGATGGCTGTGGCGACAGGGTGCGAAGTCGACGCCAATGAGTAACCCTAATGAAGCCGGACTGCAAGGCGGCCGAATGCCAAGGCTGAATGTCCTGGGTCCCATCACGATCCGGGTGGCCGGTGTACCGCTGCCGGTGCCCGCCAGGCTGGATCGCTCGGTGCTGGTCCATCTCCTTCTCGCCGAAGGACGTGCACTGTCGGTCGAACTCCTCATCGAGGCGGTGTGGGGCCAGAGGCCGCCCATTCAGGCCAGGAACGCGCTCCAGGTGAAGATCTCCCGGCTACGCGCCCTGCTCGGTGATGACGGAGCAGGACTCGCCTACACCCAGGGCGCCTACCGGCTCACGGTCGAACATGACCAGGTCGACGCCCGGGTCTTCAGCTCCTGCCTCAAACGAGCAACCGATCTGATGACCAGCCAGGACCATGACGGGGCCAAGGCGCAGCTCGTCCGTGCCATGGAACTTTGGCGGGATGAGCCGCTGAGCGACCTCGACGATCATCCGCGGTTGGTCGCGGCCCGGCTCCGGCTGGGCGAGGAGTGGATCACTGCGCAAGAACTCCTGGCCGAGATCTCGCTCGCTTCCTCGACCGTGCTCAACGAGCCGATCGCGCGTCTCCGCAAGGTGCTCGAGCGCGATCCGCTGCGATCCCGAGCGCGTCTGCTCCTTATGCAGGCCCTGGAGCGTTCCGGGCGACGACCCGAAGCCCTGGCGGTCTACGACGCGGGCAGAAGGTTGCTCGCCGAGCAGACGGGATTGAGCCCCGCTGCAGAGCTGCAGGACGCCTTCGAGGCTCTCTTGGACGCCGAGCGACGCGCGTCCAGCCGCAGCGTAGGTCACCAGGTGACCATGACCGCACCGACCGGATCCATTGAGACAGCCAGGTGGTTGGCGGCGGAGGGGGAGGGTAGAGCAGCTCTTCGTCTAGCGCTGAGGGGTTCGTGGTGGTGGTGGTTTGGTGGCAGCCGTTCAGCCGGACGGGACCTTCTCGAAGACCTGATCGGGCATGAGGCCACGACCGAGGCAGCTCCGCAGGACGTACTGCAGGCAACCGCATGGCTCGCCGTGTTCGAGGCGGTTGAAGCTGGAGCCGAGCGGGCGTTGAGGTCTGGGGAGCGGGCGCTGGAGGAGGCGCAGCGCCACGGGTGGACGCGCCATGAGGCCCTGGCAGCGGTGCTCTTGGCCGAGCGCCTTTACCAGCGCGGCGCCCACGGTCGGGCAGGAACGCTCATGCGAGCCAGCCGGGCACTGTTCGCAGAGCAGGGCGACGAGTGGGGTCTCGCCTTCACCGACACCGTCGACGCCAAGGCCACCCTGCTCGCTGGTTACGTCGTGGCGGCCGAGCGCCGCGCGGGTGTGCTACTGCGCGCCTTCGAGGAGATGGGGGAGCCTGCCGGGCACATCATGGCTCTGGACCTGGCGGGCTATTGCGCCGAGATCCATGGTGACCTGCATGCTTCGATCAGGATCCATCGTCGGGCGCTGGACCTGGCTCGTCGGGCCCAGGCACCGGAGTGGGAGGCCTCGCAGCTCACCAGGCTAGGTTCCGCACTGGCACTGGCTGGGAGCTCTGAGGCCGTCCCGACGCTGGAGAGCGCCATCGCTCTGGCCGGCCACATCAAGTCGGGTGCCAGCCTTGCCTTGGCCGAGAACGGTCTTGGGCTCGCAGCCGCTCTGGGTGGGGACGAGGCCATGGCTGCCGAAGCGCACGGGCGTGCTCTGGACTGGTACCAGCGACAGCAGTCGCCAGCTGGCATTAGCTACAGCGCAGGCAGGCTTGCCCAGGGGCTGGTCGGGCTGGACCCCGACCTGGCCGGCCAGCTTGCCATTCGGTCAGTGGACCTCGCGATCGAAACCGGAGATCCCCGCGCCGTCGCCCACGGGCTTGAGGCCGTCGCATGCTCAGAACCAGACCCAGTGGCAAGCGCCCGTGCGCTTGGTGCTGCTCGCGCCCTCAGGAAGGCAACTGCGGCGCCGCTTCCTCCAGCCCTGAACTCGGCTCTGTTGGACCGCGAGAAGTTGCTGCATCGGCGTCTCGGGGATCGACTGGTCGAGGAATTGCATCGCGGCGCCGACGACACCCGCCACAGATTGGCGACCGGAAGCCGATCGTGAGCGCGGCAATCCCAGAAGGAAACACCATGCGAAGCAGCCTGATCCCGGCGCTCATGGCCGAGGCCAAGGTCCTGGCGCTCGACGAACCGTCCCTAGAGTTGGCCCCCAAGGTCGTCGATGAGGTGTTCAGGGTCGTGGAGGATGTCCGCTGGGAGGAACCATGGTGGTGCTCGTCGAACACAACGCGCGCGCCCCTGATGGCAGCCGACATGGATACGTCATCCAGTCCGGTCACCGTCACCCAGGCAGAGGGCATGGGAGCCGAGCCGAGATCACAGTCCGCCAGTCGCCGGTGACTCCCGATTCAGATCGCAGGCAGCGCGATTGTCACCGCGAAGGGACGAGCTAGGAGGGCATAACGTCGTCCAAAGCGAGAACAGAAGAGAGGAAGCCGATGAGTGAGGTCCACCACGGCCTGGAGGGTGTGATCGCCTTCGAGTCCGAGATCGCCGAGCCTGACAAGGAGGGCTCGGCCCTCCGGTACCGCGGAATAGACATCGAGGAGATCGTCGGGCGCATCCCGTTTGAGAAGGTGTGGGGGCTGCTGATCGACGGCGCCTACGAGCCCGGCCTCGCTCCCGCCGAGGCATACACGCTCCCGGTGCACACCGGCGATATCCGTGTGGACGTCCAGGCCGCGATCGCGATGCTGGCACCGGCCTTCGGCTTCCGGCAGACCTACGACATCCCCGACGAGCAGGCCCGCGAGGACCTCAGCCGGGTCGCCGTCATGGTGCTCTCGTACGCTGCCCAGGCCGCGCGTGGGCTGAACCAGCCGATCGTCCCACAGCGTCTCGTGGAGAAGGGAAGCACACTCGCCGAGCGGTTCCTAATCCGCTGGAAGGGCGAGGCGGATCCCAAGCACTGCAAGGCGATCGACGCGTACTGGAGCTCGGCCGCGGAGCACGGCATGAACGCCTCCACCTTCACCGCCCGGGTAATCACCTCGACCGGCGCCGACGTGGCCGCCGCCTTCTCGGGGGCAATTGGCGCGATGAGCGGACCGCTGCACGGCGGAGCGCCGTCACGGGTTCTTGGCATGATCGAGGCGGTTGAGAAGACCGGCGACGCCACGGCCTACGTCAAGCAGCTCCTGGACTCCGGTGAGCGACTCATGGGCTTTGGCCATCGGGTCTACCGGGCCGAGGATCCGCGCGCCCGCGTGCTGCGGCGTACGGCGCGCGAGTTGAACGCGCCCCGCTACGAGGTCGCCGAGTCGCTGGAGCGGGCCGCGCTGGCCGAGCTTCGCGAGCGCCGCCCGGACCGGGCGCTCGAGACCAACGTCGAGTTCTGGGCGGCGATCGTTCTCGACTTCGCCGAGGTCCCAGCGAACATGTTCACCGCGATGTTCACCTGCGCCCGCACCGGCGGCTGGTCAGCGCACATCCTGGAACAGAAGCGCACCGGCCGCCTGATCCGCCCCTCCGCCATCTACACAGGGCCGGACCCCCGCCCGGCCAGCGACGTCCTTGGCTGGAGTCCCACTTGGAGCAAGGACGGTTCGTGATGCCGGGCAAGAAAACTTGCCACGTGGCCCAGGACTTTGCGCGTCTGGCGTGGGCCAGCCCAAGGAGCGTGCGAGCCGATGAGCTCGAAGTCCTCATCGACGGGTCGTGGACCTTCCTCCCGGCTGGCGGTGCAGGACCTGGCCTGCGACACGCCGAATGTGGCTCCGATGTCCCAGCGTGGCGGTACTGAGCCTGCGAGCGGACTCCTCACAACACTGCGCGTAGCATGCCGAGCGCTGTCACGGCCGCCAGGATGCTCAGGAATCGGTTGAAGACTGCGAAACCCCTCAGGTCGCGTCTCATGCGCAGGCTTGCGCCAAAGACGGTCCACAAGATGGCCGAGATGGTCACTACCGCCAAGAAGCTCGCAACTCCCAAGACGTCGACCCACCATCCTCCCGGGCTGTTCAACCCCAGGAAGCCGGAGACAAACGCGACGGAGGCCAGCCAGGTCTTCGGGTTCAGCCCTTGGAGGAGCAGCATCGCAACACCCGACGTGTAGGCCGAGTCCGTCGCCGCGGCTGCCTTCCCGGCGGTCACCCACAACCGCCAGGCGAGCCATACCATATAGGCAGCTGCTGACAGGCTCAGGAGGATCTGGGCCCGTTTACTGTCTCCTACCGCCGAACCGATGCCCGCAGCACACAGTCCTATGACGCTCGCGAAGCCCACGAGCATGCCGACCATGATGGGGAGCGTTCCGAGGAAGCCGACACGGCCCCCCGAGGCGGCGAAGATGACGTTGTTCGGTCCCGGTGTCACCGACATGACGAACGCGAGCATGATCAAGGAGATGAACCAGGAGGTCATCTGCCATCACCGACCAGCGAACCGGAGTCGGTCATCGCAGTAGAGAGCACGCGTTAGGGATAGTCGGTTGCGCTGACAGTCGACTGACCAGCGTCGCCGGGGCCTCACGCGCACGTGCTTGCAAACAGGATGATGAAGCCAGGTCACTCGATCTGCGACGAAGGGAGCAGCCGTGGAGGCACTTTTGCGCGAGCAGTGGTACAGCTTGACAGGACGGCTCCGCGACATCGATGCCGTTGAACGGCGGCATGAACCCAGCGGGCTGGGAAGCTGGAGCGTAGGCGATCTAATCGCGCACCTGGGCTACGGAATCGCGATGATCGTTGAGATCGAACCGGCCTCATCGGGGACCAGGGCGATCAGTGTCGGCCAGTATCTGGCAGGTTACCAGGCAGCGGCAAGCACGATCGAGCATCAGACCCAGCAGTTGAACTTGCGCTTGGGCGAGCAGTTGCTTGATGGCATCGAGTCCATGGCGCAGTCGGCTTGGCACAGCCTCGAGCGGCGTCGTCCGAGCGTGGTGGTCGGCAGGCGCGGCCCGTTGGTGATGGACGACTACCTCTTGACTCGACTCATCGAGCTTGTCATCCACGGGGACGATCTGCATCGTGCGATCGGTGCGGGCACGCGGTCGCCGGTGCTGGGGACGGCGCTGGTCATTGTCTCTGATGCGCTGGCTGCAGCGCATCTTGAGATGCACGGGGTCCGCCCAGAGAACCGTGACCCACTTACGTGGGTCCGCCAGGCCTCGGGTCGGGCGGCGAGCGGTGGCACCACCGCCTCGGTCCTCGGCTAGCTTCCCAGTAGTAGTCCCGACGTATCTTGAAATCCTTCCCGGTCATCATGACGCCAGGAAGCACGCCCGGATTCTTGTGAACCCGGCGAGCGCAGGGACTCAGCGGCCAGGAAAGTCCTGCTCCAGCAAGCGTAGGAAGGGCGTGGCCTTGACTGCGGTTTCTTCAAACTCCGCATCGGGATCGGACAGCGCGATGATGGCGCCTCCGACACCAAACGAGATCCTGTCGGGCTCGACCACCATCGTCCGGATCACGATGCTGAAATCGGCTGCGCCGGAGAGGGAGAAGTACCCAAGCGCACCGGAATACACCCCTCTAGGCCCCGCTTCAAGGTGATCGATGATGGACATCGTCCGGAGTTTGGGAGCCCCGGTCATGGATCCACCCGGGAACGCCCTCCGTATGCAGTCCACCGCCGAGTTTTCCGGTCGCAGTTTTGCCCGAACTGTGCTCACGAGCTGGTGCACGGTGGAGTAGGTCTCCACGTCGAACAGCTTGTCGACGTGTACCGAGCCGACCTCGGCGCATGCGCCCAGGTCGTTGCGGACCAGATCAACGATCATGAGGTTCTCCGCCCGATCCTTGGGACTCGTACTCAAGTCGAGTCGCAGTCGCGCATCCTCGGTGACAGATGCGCCTCGTGCCCGCGTTCCTTTGATCGGCTTGGACTCCACTGACCCGTCGTCAGCTATCCGGATGAACCGCTCCGGCGAACACCCCAGCACCGACAACGGTCCGAGCCGGAGAAAGGCACCGAACGGCGAGGGATTGTCCCGCCGCAGCTGCCGATATGCGGGCCACGGCTCCAGCGTCCCGTTCGCAGTCACCATATTGGTCAGGCAGATTTCATAGGTTTCGCCTGCGGAGATGGCTGTCTGACAGGCGGCGATCAGGTCGAGGTAGCGTAAGCGGTCGATTCGAAGCTCGAGCCGCGCCACCTCTGCCCTGACCCTCGGTGCCGGCGCAGCTGCGGCCGGCTCCGCGGCAAGATGGGTCAGCTTCTCGGCCGTGGCCTCCACCCACGTCTCGGCCGACTGGTCGTCGTCGTCCGCACTGAGCGCGAGCAGATAGATGGTCTGCTCCGCATGGTCAAACGCGATCCCCCGGTCGGCGAAGATCATTGCGGCGTCTGGATGGGGGGAGCGGTGTACCCGGGCTGCACCGCATTGCGCCTTCAGGTCATAACCGAGGTAGCCCACCCAGCCGAGCGCGAAGTCGAAAGGAAGGTCGGTGCCGTCCACCCGATTAGCTCTCAGATCGGCGTCGATCCAGTCGAGGAAAGGGCTCTCGACGACCTGCGTGCCCACCGAGGACCGGACCGTGATGCATCCCTTCCAAACGTCTGCCATGGCGATCCGGGCCAGCGGTCCGCGAGCATCACCCATGAATGAGAACCGGCTGTACGACGCATCCGTCAGGTTGCTGTCCAGCCAGAAGGAGTAGTCGCTATCCCGGTAGCAGGCGTTGAAGACTTGCTCGGCCGTGACGTCGAGCTTCAGCTCCCGATGGACGATTCGGAGGTGCGCAGGCGGCTGGCCCGGCGGCTGATCGACCCCATCGAACCTCTCCTCCCGCGGGGGGAGGGTTGCGGTACGGGCTGGGAGTTCCCTGCCCACCCGCACGTGTCCCTTCTGCCTCGACGCGCGAGGCCTGACATGTCCGGTGGGCTGGCCGTTCGCCCGCGCGCCGTGCCAACGCTGGGTGAGCTCGGCGAAGTTGCGCAGGATGTGGTGACCGTGCTCGGTGCACACAGACTCAGGGTGGAACTGCACGCCCCATATCGGTCGATGGCGGTGCCGGACCGCCATCAATAGACCCTCGAAGGTCCAGGCGATCGCTTCCAGCTCCGCGGGCAAGCTGGTGACCAAGAGCGAGTGATAGCGCACAGCGGCGAAGGGTGTTGGCAGGCCGGAAAGGATGTCCACCTGCCCGTGGTGGATCTGGGATCGTCGTCCGTGGAAGAGCTCCGGGGCTTGCTCGACGGACCCGCCGAAGACCGAACAGATGCCCTGATGGCCCAGGCAGACACCCAGCAGCGGTCGGTTTCCTGCTCGGATCACGGCCGAACAGATCCCGAAGTCCGCCGGTCGCGCCGGTCGACCGGGGCCCGGTGAGATCACGACGTTGTCGAAGCGATCGAGCTCAGCGATCGTCCACCCGGGCTCGTCGTTGCGTACGACCTCCGGTTCCACGCCAGTGACTTCGGCGACGAGCTGGAAAAGGTTGTAGGTGAACGAGTCGTAATTGTCGATGATGAGCGTTCTCATCTTCCGCAAGCCACTAAAGGTCGCCGCCCTCGTCGAGCAGTCGCGTGATCTCACGCTGGATCAGCCCGAGTCGTGCCTCCTTCACCAGGGGTACTTGGCGGCGTCGGCGACGGACCTCCGCTAGGTCGATGTCCAGGCTCAGCACCTGCTCCTGGTCCTGCATCGCCTCCGCCAAGACGTTGCCCCAGGGGTCCACGACGTGCGAGCCACCCCAGAAACAAAACCGTCCCTCCACCCCGACTCGGTTGACGAAGACCACGAACAGCTGGAACATCCGACCGTAGAAGCGGGTGATGTCGTGCCAGTACTGATGAGAGTCGTAACGCTCGGGGAAACTGCTTTGTGAGCTCGCGGCCGGCACGAGGAGGATCTGAGCCCCGTCCTGTGTGGCGAGGAAAGGCAGTTGCGGCTGCCATGCGTCGTTGCAGCAGAGCACGGCCATCCGGGTGTCCGGCATGGCATCGAATGCCCGCAGCCGTGGCCCTGGGGTGAAGTGGTTGCGCTCTTCGAAGGGCGAGTACTGCGGGAGGTACAACTTGCGGTGAACATGGACCAGCCGACCGGACTCGTAGTAGGCAGTGCTGTTGTACGTGTGGGGACCCGGCGGGCCAGCCTCTACGAAGCCGATCGAGAGCCCCATCTCACCGGCGGAGGAGGCGAGCTTCTGGATCCTCGGGTCATCGGGACGCATCGACAGGTCCGCGTCCACCTCACCGACCGAGTACCCGGAGAGGAACAGCTCCGGAAAGACGACCAGGTCAGCCGACTCGCCGACCGCGGTCGCGACCGCCTCTTGAGCGACCTCGATGTTGGCGTCGATCTCACCAAGCCGGGAATCCAGCTGGGCCAGGCTGATCCGCATCTGGAAGTCCTTTCACCCGTCTCAGGTCTCCACCTCGGTCGGGACCTGAGACGCCTCAATCACATGAGGTCGTTGTCCTCCAGCCATGTCTTCGCAACCGCCTCTTCTGGCAGCCCCTCCACATCCACCTGCGCGTTCATCTGCTGAAGCTCCTCGGTGGTGAGCTTGTCAGCAATCGGCTGGAGCACTTCCTCGATCTCCGGCGTGTCCGCGAGAACGTCCTCGTTGATGGTCATGGCCACCTCGTAGCCTGGGAAGAATTGCTTGTCGTCCTCGAGAACCACCAAGTCGTTGGCGGGAATCTGTCCAGCACTTTCGAACACCTCACCGAAGTTGCACGGATCCGCCTTGGGAAGGGCGGTGTAGATGATCTCGAGGTCGAGCTCGGTGATGTTCTCGTCGGGCAGGTCGAAGCCGTAGGTCTCCTCCACGCCAGGGAACCCGTCCTCGCGGTCGAGGAACTCCGCGGCCGCGCACAGCGACGCATCCTCGGGGTTGCTGTTGGCCAGTTCGGCGTAGTCCGAGATCGTCGTCACCCCCAGCTCGTCCGACGTGGCTTGGGAGGCGGCGAACGCGTACGTGTCGTTTGCCTCCGTTTTCAGGATCCACTTGATGCCGTTCTCGGCGTCCTGCTCGGCGACCGCGTCAAAGAGCTCTTGTGGGTCGGTCGGGGCGTTCGAAGTGGTATTTCCGAGAATCTCGATCCAGCCGGTTCCGGTGTACTCCCAGTACATGTCGATCTCATCGCTCTCGAGCGCCTTGCGGACGTTCGGGGTGCCTTCGATCCCGGTCTGGTCCTCTACGGACGCCCCGGCATCCTCGAGCGCGAGGATGGCGATCTGGCCGAGGATCTTCTGCTCGGTGAACTCCTTGGACCCGACGGTCAAGGACGCCCCCGCCAGGTCGCCCTCGCCGCCGCCACTGTCTTCGCCGCACGCGGTGACGGCCAGCGTGACCCCTGCTGCGAGCGCGGTCAACCGTGCCGCCTTCTTCGAGTAGCGCATGATG
>JACCSH010000080.1 GCA_013813125.1 Nocardioidaceae bacterium
AGCCGCCCGGTGCGCTGAGCGCAGGACAACCAACCGTTATCGCCTGGCCGCTAGGCTGCCGCTCATGATCACCGCCATCGTCTTCATCAAGGCCGATGTGGCCCAGATTCCCGAGGTCGCTGAGCAGATCGCTGTCCTCGAGGGAGTCAGCGAGGTCTACTCGGTTACCGGCGAGATCGACCTGATCGCCCTGCTGCGGGTGCACGACCATGACCAGGTGGCTTCCTTGGTTCCTGATCAACTCAACAAGATTTCCGGCATCAAGTCCACGGAGACGCACATCGCGTTCCGGACCTACTCGCGCCACGACCTCGAGGCCGCGTTCTCGTTAGGAACCCCTCACTAGACCCTGCCGAAGCACGCATCCGACACCGACGCCGGGTGACCCCGTCCGCGGCCGGCGGTTGCTGCGTGGAGTCTGGGTTATGCAGCCGAGTTCGCAGCTTCGACCCAGGCAGCGAGCTTGGCCTCGGCAGCACCCGAGTCAATCGCCGTCATGGCGAGCTGATATCCGGCCTCGAGCCGCTGTGCGAGCGGAGCAACTTCAGCCGCATAGGCGGCGATCCCAGCCGCAGCGTTGAGGAGTACGGCGTCGCGCACCGGGCCGAGGTCACCGGCCACCAGCCGGCGCACTACGCCGGCGTTGAACGCCACATCGCCGCCTCTGAGGTCTTCAGGAGCAGATCGTGCGATCCCTAGCTCAGCCGGGTCGAACTCTTCACCGTTGATCTGTCCGTCGGCGATCGACCAGACACTCGACGTCGTGGTGGTGGTGAGCTCGTCGAGGCCGTCGTCTCCTCGAAACACGAACCCGTCGACGCCGCGCCTGGCGAGTACCCCCGCCAAGATGGGAGCCATCCGCGGGTCCGCAACGCCAACCGCTAGAGCAGCCGGGCGGGCTGGGTTCGCCAGTGGGCCCAAGAAGTTGAACGTGGTAGCAACTCCGAGCTCTCGCCGCGGTGCGGCGGAGTGCCGAAGTGCGGCATGGAAAACAGGCGCAAAGCAGAAGGTGATGCCGACGCGGTCTGCTACCTCTTGGATCTGAGCGGGCGAGAGATCGAGGCGAACTCCGAGATGCTCCAAGACGTCGGCCGACCCACACGACGACGAGGCAGCCCGGTTGCCGTGTTTGATGACAGCAACGCCTGCGCTGGCGGTGACCAGCGCCGCCATGGTCGAGATGTTCACGGTGTGCGACCGGTCTCCCCCCGTGCCCACGATGTCGACGGCACGTCGGTCGAAGGTCAGCGGCAGAGCGAAGTCGTACATGGCCGCGACTAAACCCTCGACCTCGTCGACACTCTCACCCTTGGCTCGCAGGGCAACCGCAAAGCCGGCAATCTGAGCTGGCGTTGCCTCACCGGCAAGAATCTGGTGCATCGCCCAACTCGACTGCGTTAGCGAAAGATCTCGCCTGGCGATGAGGTCCGACAGCACATCTGGCCAGGTGGTGAGATCGGCCCCGGGGTCAGGCGGTGGCGACATCGGCCCGCGGTCGCAGCAACTGAGCGGCCGCATCAGCGAGCGTGATGGGGTCGAGTGGGTGCGGAACGGCCGCATCGGCGCGAGACCAGGTCGCGAGCCAGCCATCTTCGGCCCGTCCGATCAGCAAGAGCACCGGTGGGCAGCGATAAATCTCGTCCTTGAGCTGACGGCAGATCCCCATTCCACCGGCCGGGACGGCTTCCCCATCGAGGATGGCGAGGTCGACACCGCCGGCGTCCATCACCGCGAACACGACCGGTTCGGTGGCACATTCGACGTACTCGAGCTCCGGGAGGTCAGCCGCCGGCCGTTTACCCAGCGCCAGCATCACGTCGGATCGCGTGTGGGAGTCGTCGCTATAGACCAACACCTTCATGAACTTCCCTGCCTCGCAGCCGATAGAACCCGCCCGTGATGCTACAAGCCTGACTTGGGTAGAGGGGCTGCCGCCTCGCCTCGGCTCTCCGCTGCGGCGCCATCAGCCCTCTGCTCGCGGTCCAACCGGCGGTCTTCGTGCGCCGCCTCCCGGTTACTGGAACGCACCCATTGGACGAACAGCACACCCAGCATTACCAGTCCGACGATGTCGCCGAACCCCCACAAGATGCCTCCCGCGAGGTGCTGGTCGTCCATCGGACTCGGCGGCCAGTCCCGAGGAAGCGAGTAGTACCAGTCACCGGCGATGACTTCCCTCATGGCCATGATCGTCACACCGAGGAACGCGTGGAACGGCAGCGTCGCAAAGACGGTCAGCACCCGCAGCGGGTAGGCGACTCGGCCCGGTACCGGGTCCAGGCCCAGCAGCGGCCAGAAGAAAAGGCAACCCACGAGCACGAAATGCAGGTGCAGCAACTGGTGCAGCGCAGCAGACTCCAGCGTTGCGGGATACCAACCAGAGAAGTAGAGCACCCACGGGCTGACAATGAAGAGGGCGAGGGTAACCGGTGGAAAAGAGACGACGGTCGCCAGGCGGCTGTGCAGCAAGCGGAGCAGAAGGCGGCGGGGTCGCTGCGGCAGCGATCGCAACGCCAATGTCACCGGAGCTCCCAGTGCCAAGAAGATCGGCGCGACCATCGACAACACCATGTGCTGGACCATGTGCATGCTGAGCAAGACGGTGTCGTAGGCAGCGAGCGACGAGCAGGTGGCCACCAGCATCGAAACCAGTCCGCCTCCCAGGAAGGTCGCCGTCCGGCTCGGCGGCCACCGGTCTCCGCGTCGGCGCAAGGCCCAGACACCGCTGCAATAAGCGAGGCCGACTACGACAACGGCCGCTATCGGCGCGGGCTCGAACGTCCAAGCCGAGAAGACCTGCTCCCAGCTGATTGCGGGCGGCAACTCCCTCGGTGCGTCAGCCGCCTGGTCCGTCACGACTCCAGCGTAGATATTGCAGGGGGTCGGCGTGCCGCCGGGCGACCCGACCGACATAATGGTTGCGTGGCGACGACAACCGCGATCCCGGCCTCCCGACTGCATGGGCAGCACGACCGGCCGAGCATGGTGAGCGTCGGGACCATCGTGTGGCTGGCAAGCGAGCTGATGTTCTTCGCGGCGCTGTTCGCTGCCTACTTCACCTTGCGCTCCGTCGTCCCGGACCTGTTCGCCCAGGAGACGCAGAAGCTAAACGTCCCGTTCGCCTCGGTCAACACCACCGTCCTCGTGCTCAGCTCGGTCACTTGCCAGCTGGGTGTCTTCGCGGCTGAGCGTGGCCAAGTTGGCCGGTCCGGCAGCGTGCTGGACTTCAGGAAGTGGGGGCTGCGCGAGTGGTTCGTCCTCACCTACGCGATGGGGGCGTTCTTCATCGCAGGTCAAGTGCTCGAGTACGCGGCGCTGATCTCTGAGAACGTCACGATTCCATCGTCGGCATACGGCTCGATCTTCTACCTGACCACGGGCTTTCACGGTCTTCACGTGACAGGTGGACTGATCGCGTTCCTGTTCGTGCTGGGCCGCACCTTCATGGCGCGTACGTTCACGCACGAGCAAGCTGTGACGGCCATCGTCGTGTCCTACTACTGGCACTTCGTCGATGTCGTGTGGATAGCCTTGTTCGCCACGATCTATCTTCTCCAGTAGCGACGGAAGGCGACCCGGTGAAGAAGCTGTCGACCCACCGCCGACATCCGCTCGCGGGGCTGGTGGTCGTGCTCTTGGGTTTGGTGGTTGCTGGCGGTCTGTACGCCGCCGTCCGCCCTGCAGCAGCCGAAGGGTCGCAGGCCGGCGACCAGGAGCTGATTGCTGAAGGTCGCCGGCTTTTCGTGGTCGGTTGCTCGAGTTGTCACGGCCTCAACGCCGAAGGCATCGAGACCAAGAGCGGCGGCAACAACGGACCCTCGCTGATCGGAGTGGGTGCGGCCGCAGTGGACTTCCAAGTCGATACCGGCCGGATGCCCATGGCTCGCCCCGATGTGCAGGCGCCACGCAAGGAGAAGGTCTACAACGACGACGAGATAGCGGCGTTGGCGGCATACGTCGCCTCGCTGGCACCGGGTCCCGCAATCCCTGCTCCCGAGGACTACTCGACAGAAGGCGCCTCCATCGTGCGAGGCGGCGAGTTCTTCCGGACGAACTGCACCGCGTGTCACAACTTTGCC
>JACCSH010000093.1 GCA_013813125.1 Nocardioidaceae bacterium
GATCCGCCGACGAGCGACCCGCCGACAACAGATCCGCCGACGAGCGATCCACCGACAACAGATCCGCCGACGAGCGATCCACCGACGTCCGATCCGCCGACAAGAACGGCAGTTTCGCCGACTGCTCCCTCCCCAACAGTTCCGTGAGGCTCACGACTATCTCGGATGAGAGGATCCTGCCGGGCTGACGGACAGCGAGGTATCGCTGGGCGCGCGGTGAGTTGAGTCACGGAATGGGGCACGATGGGGCAGGTGAGCTTCCTGGGCACGCCCCGAGCCCTCGATGAGGTGGTGGCCCCCTCCCAGGACGACCCGCTTGCCAGGCAGGCAAGCGCGGCAGTGGGCGGTCCGGCAGGTCGACACGTTCGCCTCGGCGGCAACTGGTGGACGCCGTTGCGTGTCATCCTCGCCGTGGCCACTTTCTGCTTCGGCCTCGGGGTGGTACAGAAGTCGCCCTGCGTGGTCGAGGACTGGGCAGAAGCCGCCTCGCCGAAGGCCTTTTCCCACATGTGCTACTCCGACATCTCCTACTTGTACGTCGGCAGGGGGCTCGCCGAAGGCATTTGGCCGTACTCCCCATTGAGCGACCTGCCGCCCGGGCGTCAGCCGGCCACTGAAGATGAGGCGCACACGCTGACCCTCGAGTATCCGGTGCTGACCGGCCTGTGGATGGGTGCGACGGGTCTTGTCACCCATCTGCTGGGCGCGTCCCCTGACGTCTCCGACGTCCCGCGCGGCGAGATCGGTGCAGATCTGCGGGTCCAGCGCGACGGCGCAATTTTCTGGGGCGTGAATGCGGTCGGTTTGTTTGTCTGCCTGCTCGTGTCGCTGGCATTGCTGGTGAAGTCACAGCCTCGCCGGCCCTGGGAAGCGATGCTGATCGCCGCGTCGCCCTCGCTCATCCTGGCCGCGATGATCAACTGGGACCTGCTCGCTTTGGTCTTCGTCGCCGGTTTCATCTGGGCGTGGGCCTCGCGGCGGCCAGTGGCCGCCGGAGTGTTCCTTGGCTTGGGTGTGGCGACGAAGTTCTACCCGCTGTTCTTCCTTGGGCCACTGTTCGTGCTGTGCCTGCGGGAGCGACGTCTCGACGCGTGGGTAAAGACGTCGGTGGCTGCGTTCGTGGCATGGTCGCTTGTCAACGTTCCGATCTATCTCTGGTCACCCGACGCCTTTCTCTGGTTCTGGCAATTCAACGCATCGAGAGGTCCAGACTTCGGCTCGGTCTGGCTGGTGGCGTCGAACTACGGGCACATCGCGTCGTCCCAGACGATTAACCTGACTACCGTCATCTTCTTCGGCTGCGCCTGCCTGGCGATCGGTGCTCTCGGGCTGTTCGCGCCGCGGCGGCCTCGATTGGTCCAGCTCATGTTCTTGGTGGTCGCATCGTTCCTGCTCGTGAACAAGGTCTACTCGCCGCAGTATGTGCTCTGGCTATTGCCGCTCGCCGCTCTTGCTCGTCCCCGATGGCGGGACTTGCTGATCTGGCAGGCCTGCGAAATCTTCTACTTCTTCGCTGTGTGGATGCATATCGCGGACTTCTTCGTCGAAGCTGGCGAACCGGACTGGGCGTATGCGCTAGCGGTAGGAGTTCGTATCGCCGGCGAGCTCTTCTTGGTGTGGCTCGTGGTTCGCGACATCCTGTTCCCGTGGCACGACCCGGTGCGAGCCGATGCACTGACTGACGACCCGCTCGGCGGGGTACTCGACCAGGGAATCGACAGTCAAGCGTCGGTCAGAGACGTTGAGCTGTCGGGAGCCCTCAGCCGGTAGGTTCAGTTACTCCCGGGTCGTCACCGGGAGCCATCTCCGTGGTGGGCTCGCTTACCTGACCCGCGTGCTGGCGGTCGTTGTCTGGCGCCCCAGCGTCATTGGGAGCTTGGGCCCCGCTCGGGTGGTCCGCGTCCTCCGCCTTATCCAACAGGTCGGTCGCTTCGGGGCGGAGGTCCTCGGGAAGTTGGCTGTCGTCGATGGCGCCCTGGGCGAGGGCGTCGGACTCGTCGCCGCTGGGAGTGCTGGGTTCTGTCGTCATGGCTCAGTCATACCCGATGAGGGCAAATTTCGACACTGATGCTGCACAGCTCAGCAGGCGGCGGTGCCTTCAGCTGATGTGGACCGCATCGAAAGTGGTGGTGGTGAAGCGGACGCGCACCTTCACCTCATCGCCGATGGCAGGGGGTGGCACCGCCGCAGGCAGGAACACCAGGCTGACCTGCATGTGCGGCGGCTCCACGAACCAACGTTGCCTGCCGCCGATCTCGTACGGCGACAGCGCGCGTCCGGCTGCCTCCAGTCCGCCACGCGCCAGGGAGATGACACGTCCGCGGTTCGATGCCGCGGCGGCAGGCGCCTCGAGGGCGATCCCGTGTGCTGTGCCTCCGGACACCACAAGCACGTATCCGTCCTTGGCGATCCTGCGCTGCCGGTAGCCGACCCTGTCACCGCTGGTCACGGCGTGCACGTCAGTGACTGTCGCCCGAGCGCTCAGCGCACTCTGATCGCCCAGCCACAGACCGGTACCGACCCGGGGCCGAAACTCAACGTCGGGATGTCGGGCCCGCAACGCATCGAGCTCCTCCTGCTCGAGGTGGCTGAGGAACCAACGCCGAGCTGGTGCGGCGGCCATCCACTTCTCCACCTCCGCCAGGTGGCCCTTTCCCAACGGCAGGTGCAGGGCATGGCCCTCGACGCGCATACGTCTTCCCGCGGCGCCGCTTGCCTCCGCGAGAGCGGCGGCGGTGAAACCGTGGCGCCCCATTGAGGTCAAACCTTCGAGCACGAGACGGGGTCGCTCTTCGAGAGCGGCAAGCCCGGCGAGATCCTCGCCGCGACCGACCGTGTGGATTACCAGGCTCCTTGTAGAAGCGTCGAGAAAGGGCCGCCAGGGCTCGAGCACCAGGACCGAACCCGAGAAGCGTTGCTCGACCTGGGCAACCTCTCGGTAGGTGCCAACGCAGATGGTGTCAACGCCCAGCCATTCCGCGCGGCGGGCGAGACTTGCCAGGGTGAACCCGTAGCCGTTGCCTTTGGCGACCGGCACAAGCCGCGGGCTGGCTGCCACCGTGCGCTTGAGGTGGTCTCTCCAGCGTGCCCCATCGATGTACAAGCTCAGCGGCACACGGCACCCTTTCTTCCGCTACCGGTCATCGCCGACTCATATACGCCTGGAACCCGGTGTACAGAAGCCGGTTGAGCGGTAGGTCCCACTCCCCGACGTACTCAACTGCCCGCCCCCCGGTGCCGACCTTGAACTGGATGAGGCCGATGTGAGGGTCGTCGGAGTCGAGGGTCTCGGTGATCCCCCGGAGGTCGTAGACGTCGGCGCCTGCTTCGATGGAGTCACAGATCATTCGCCACTGGATGGCGTTGGAACCGCGAACCTCGCGCTTGGTGGTGGAGGAGGCGCCATAGGAGTACCACGTATGACGGCCCACCTTGACCCAAGTTGCAGCCGCAACCAGGTCGCCTTCGTGGTGCGCCAGGTAGAGACGAATACGGTCGGGATCTTCGGCGAGCAACGCGGTGAACATCTGCTGGAAATAGCCGAGTGGGCGCGGAGTAAAGCTGTCGCGACGCGCTGTTTCCACATAGAGCTGATGGAATGCGGGGATGTCGCCGGCTGCGCCTTGGGTGACGACAACCCCCAGCTTGTCAGCCTTCTTGATGTTGCGCCGCCACAGCTGGTTCATGCCGGACAGAACGTCGTCAGGGGTACGGCCGGACAGCGGAATCTGGAAGACGAACTGGGGCTGGCCGGAACTGAATCCGACCGCGGAGGCTAGTGGGCGCCATCTCGTCGACCGCAGCGCCTCAGCCACTAAGTGACCGGTCGCCATTCGTTCGTCGGCAGGGACATCGCTCAAACGACGTGATCCACTGTCGGCAATAGCTTTCTTGATCGTCTCGGCCGACCACGATCGCAGGGGGACCTGGGGACCCATGCGCACCGCGAATGCGCCCTTCCTGCGTGCGTACGTGGCCAGCGCTTGTAGCAGCGAATGCAGGTCGGGTCGGTCCCAGTCCAGCACCGGACCCTCGGGAAGGTAGGCGAGGTATCGCTTGAGGAGCGGGATCTGCCGGTACAGAACCAGTCCGACACCGACGATGGCGTCGCCGTCGTACCATCCGAGCGACTCTTGCTGCCAATCGTTCTTGACTTCACCCCATCCGGGCGTTTGGAGGAAGCTGGCACTTCGCCGTGCCCTGACAAAGTCCAGGTGGTCCGCCGCGCTGATGGTGCGAACGACGATCGAGGTCACGGCCCGCAACGCTACCGGAGGAAGCGCCGCCACCGCAGATGCCACGTGACGGTGCTTCTTCCCTACACGACCTTTCTAGAGACGGAACGTCACGACTTCTCCTGCAGGCACGGAGACGATGTTCCAGCTCTGGGGCGTCTTCACCTGCACGTTGACAGAAGGTACGGAGACGGGCTGCTGCTTGATGGGGTCGAAGATCCCACGTGCTTGCCAAAGCAGAAGCGCCGCGTTCCCGTTGCGCTTGGACACGACGAGACTCCTGACTTCCTCTGGAGCCTCAATCTTCAGGCGGATGGGGTCGGGGGTGTATGCGGCTCCGGGGTCTTGAAGGGAGGCCAGGAACATCCGCATTCTGTCTGCTTCTGGCTTCTCGGTCCAAGTGGACGGGTCGAGACTCGGTGTGCGCCACAGCCCAAGGTTTGACTCGACCTCGTCTTTGGCACCTGCGTCGGGGTCGTCGAGGAGCTCGTACCGGGTGCTACGGCAGCCGCGGACGGCGAACTCCAACAGGCAAATGGGACCGTATGCCGCCGAGATGTTCTCCGGCACGGGCTTGTGCTCGGTCAGGTTGGCCACGCTGTTGGTGTAGCCGGTCTCGGTGACCCACGTGGGGACGTCGCCGTAGGCTTCCCGGATCCAGCCGAGCCGCTCGTCGATGAGATAGTTGGGATACCTCCCGCCGAAGTAGCGGTGCAAGCCGGCGTAGTCGAAGTAGCGCTGGAGGCCAAGGCTGCCGAGTTGCAGATGGTCTTCGTGAGCGGTGTCCACGGTCGCGTGCAAGGACGGTCCCACCACCCTGACATGGTTCAGTGCGGGCGTCGCTTTGACGAAGTCCCAGATGGTCTTCTGCACCTCGACCGTTCGCTCAGCCCAGTCAACAGGCCGCGTCCCGGTGCTCGACTGATTCGATTCGTTGACGCCCTCAACGGCGATCACCACGTCGGCGGCGTTGTCGCGCAAATGACTCAGACGGGCAAGCAGCTCTGACTCCGTTTGCTGCAGGTTCTCTGGCGTGACCGTCGCCAGCCAGCCGAGGCCGTGCTTGCGAGCTTCGGACGTTGCGAGCCGAACACTCGGTAACTGCTGGGCGTACCTGCCCCGGAAATATGAGGCATTCATACCGGCGAGCCGTTCCATCCATGCCGCGGTGTGTTGGTAGGTCGCCTTGTTGAAGTTTGGGTGCGAACAGACGCCATACCCCTGAGCCAGCTGGTTCGCGTGCACGGGTTGCACCTCAGGCAGGGGAAACCGGGTCCTGGGGCGCTTGTACTGGTACCCCGCTGCGGGCAGGGAGGTGAGGACGGCGAGGCCAGTCGCCGATCCGGTCGAGGTCAGGAAAGTGCGTCGGTCCATGAGGATGGATCCCCTTGAGTCCCAACAGGGGACGGTTGACTCTCAGCAGCGCTGAGAAGGTTCGCGATTCGGTTTCCGCACCGCAATTCGCTGACAAGTTCCGCAGGAGACACATCCCTTGACGCAACTCTAGTAACTACTTGTAACTCTTTATATGCGTAGAGTAACGATAGCACTGAGAGTAGGAGTTGTGCCGATATCCGTCATATATCCCTTAAGCGGACTATCCCGGACATAGATCCGGAGGCGCTGGGTCGTGCGGAGTGGCCCTGGGACTCGACCCAGCTGGCCGGCCTGGCCTAGAGGCGGAACTTCACCACTTCTCCTGCAGGCACGCGAACAGTGGTCGAACTCTGGGCCGTCTTCACTCGCACGTTCACGGGGGCCACGTCGATGCGCCGCCGGTTGATGGGGTCGAAAATTGCGCGTGCTTGCCAAAGCAGGACTGCTGCGTTCCCATTTCGCTTGGCGACGGCGAGACTCCTGATCTCGTCCGGGCCGGTGACCTTCAAGCGGATGGGACGAGGTGTGTAGCTCGGTCCAGGGTCCTTGACGGAGGCGAGGAACTTGCGCATGACGCGTACCTCTGGCTTCTCGGTCCAGGTGGACGGCTTGCGCCCGCGTGTGCGCCAGAGGCCGAGATTGGACTCGACCTCGTTCTTCGCGCCGTCGTCGGGGTCGTCGAGGAGCTCGTACCGGGTGCTCCGGCAGCCCCGGACGGCGAACTCCAACAGCGAGAGGGGACCGTATGCTGCCGAGACTCTGTCTGGCACGGGCTTGTGCTCGGTCAGGTTGTCCACGCTGTTGGTGTAGCCGGTCTCGGTGACCCACGTGGGGACGTGGCCGTAGGCTTCCCGGATCCAGCGAAGTCGCTTGTCGATGTGGTAGTTGGGATACCTGCCGCCGAAGTAGCGGTGCAAGCCGGCGCAGTCGAAGTAACGCTGGAGGCCAAGGCTGCCGAGTTGCAAATGGTCCCGGCGGGCGGTGTCCACGGTGGCGTGCAAGGACGGTCCGACCACCTTGACGTGGTTCAGTGCG
The DNA here is from genome assembly GCA_013813125.1 of Nocardioidaceae bacterium. GTDB lineage: Bacteria > Actinomycetota > Actinomycetes > Propionibacteriales > Nocardioidaceae > JACCZJ01. Next base: position 6,648 of record JACCSH010000093.1, read on the forward strand.
GGCGTCGCTCTGACGAAGTCCCAGATGGTCTTCTGGACGGCGACCGTTCGCTTCGCCCAGTCGACACTTGGTCGGCTCCCATCACTCATGGAGTTCGACTCGTTGACGCCTTCAATGGCTATCACCACGTCGGCGGCGTTGTCGCGCAGGTGCCTGAGACGGGTAAGCAGCTCTGACTTCGATTGCTGCAGGTCTTCTGGCGTGACCGTTGCCAGCCAGCCGAGGCCGTGCTTGCGAGCTTCGGACGTTGCGAGCCGGACACTGGGCAGGTTGGGCGCGTACATCCCCCGGAAGTAGGAGGCGTTCATGCCGGCGAGCCGTTCCATCCAGGCGGTTGTATGCCGGTATGTCGCCTTGTTGAAGTTTGGATGCGCACAGACCCCGTAGCCTGTTGCCAGCCGTTTTGAGGGCATTGGCTGAACTTCTGGCAGTGCCAAGCCCGTTATGAAACCTCTCCTTTCGTACCCGGCCGCAGGCAGGGAGGTGAGGACGGCGAGGCCAGTCGCCGATCCGGTCGAGGTCAAAAATGTGCGTCGGTCCATGAGGATGGACCCCCTTGAGTCCCGAAAGGTTGACTCTCAGCAGCGCTGAGAAGGTTCGCGATTCGGTTTCCGCACCGCAATTCGCTGACGAGGACGCGACGGTCGACTGCCATGCCGTGCGCGTCGATGTTCCCGAGGACCCGGCGACGACAGCGACGACGTTGCCCGAATCATCGGTTTCCCACGGCACTGGGGAGCCGTTCCACGGCCCAGTTACTGCAAGGAGCGGTTCTACCTGAGGGGAGGAGAAACCCGTCCGTTACTGTCCGTGTTCATATAGTGACACTATCACCTACAGTTAGGACCAGATTCCGGAATGTACTTTTCCCGACGAGGCCAAACGCCCGTTGCCGGTGGCGAGGTAGCGGTTGCGGCCACCATCGCCAGAGCTGTACCGGCGACGGCCGAGGCGCGGACTGCCCGGCGCGTAGATGGGGTTGCGTCAGTGATCAAGACTTCCCCTGGCAGAAAAACGAAACCGGCTTGGGGGACAGCATCGTAGCGGCATCGCCGGTTGGCAATAGCCGTCGGTGACAGCGCGCAGATCCCGGATTAAGTCTTGGGTTAGCCGTGGAAGCCGGGGGTCAGGTGAGTCGGCGCCTGAGCCACTCGATGTCAGCGGTTTGGCCTGCCACACCGCCGGGGGTCTCGCAGACGACTGGCGCACCGGCAGCCAGCACGACGGCCGCCAGATCGTCGGGCGCGATCGTGCCGGTTCCGAGGTTGGCGTGGCGATCAGCACCGGAGTCGAACGCATCTCGGGAGTCGTTGGCGTGGACGAGATCGATGCGCCCGGTGATTGCCAATACCCGTTCAACAACGGAATTCAACTCCTCGCCGCCGGCATGAGCGTGGCAGGTGTCGAGGCAGAACCCGACCTGGTCCGCACCCTCAGTCCCCTCGATCGCGTCCCACAGCTGCGCGATCCGCTCGAGCCGCCGTGCCATCGCCTGATCACCCCCGGCCGTGTTCTCGATGAGCAGCGGTACGGATATCTCGGTGCGCTCGACGCATTTGCGCCAGTTGTCGAATCCCGCGACTGGGTCGCCGCCCTTGAGTACATGGCCGCCGTGCACGATGACACCTCTGGCGCCGATCTCGCCCGCCAGCCAGATGGTCTGCTGGAGCAGCTTTCGTGACGGTATGCGGATCCGGTTGTTCGACGTCGCGACGTTGAGCACATAAGGCGAGTGGACGTAGAGGTCGATTGCGGCGGCCTCGGCGGCTTGACGCAGGGCGGCGGGCCCTCCGTCGTACCCGACCACGGGCCGCTTCCATCCCTGCGGGTCACCGAGGAAGAACTGCGACAAGGCGGCGCCACGCGCCCGCGCCTCCGTGACAGGGTCGGTCTGGTCCACGTGTGCGCCGATGGTGAGGCTGCTCATGCGGACACGATATGCAGATCTTCCGACAAGAGTTGGACAGGTTCACCGAGCGCCGCGACCTTCCAAGCCAGGGGTGAAGATCGGGCCTTCATGCGAAGCGATAATCCGATCGATTTCCGAAGGTGACCTTCGCTAGCGTGGAGGGTGATGAAGGGCGCCTGCGCCGCAACCCTGATGACCTGGAGAGGGAATGTTCAGATCTGCTCCCAAGCCCAGCCACTCCACGTCCAGCACCGTCTTCGGGCCGGGCAGCGGCGTCGCCGCGCGTGCGCTCGACGTGCGCAAGGTGTACGGCGAGGGCGACGCGACCGTTGCGGCTCTCGACGGCGTCTCAATAGACTTCGCGGCGGGGGTTTTCACCGCCGTGATGGGGCCTTCGGGCTCAGGTAAGTCGACCTTGATGCACTGTATGGCCGCGCTCGACACGGTTTCAGCGGGGCACGTCTTCATCGGTGACCTAGAGCTGGCGGGCCTTGGTGACAAGCAGCTGACTAAGCTGCGGCGCGACAAGATCGGGTTCATCTTCCAGGCTTACAACCTCGTCCCCACCCTGACGGCGCAGGAGAACATCGAGCTGCCCCTGTCAATCGCTGGACGCAAGCCTGATCGGCAATGGTTCGACACCGTGATCGACACGGTTGGGCTGCGCGATCGCCTTGGTCATCGGCCCAATCAGCTCTCGGGCGGCCAGCAACAGCGGGTTGCCTGCGCCCGTGCGTTGGTAACTCGCCCTGACGTGGTCTTCGCAGACGAACCGACAGGCAACCTGGACTCTGCCGCCGGCGCCGAGGTCTTGGCTTTCTTGCGCCGCAGCGTCGATGACCACCGCCAGACGGTGATCATGGTGACGCACGACCCGGTCGCTGCTTCGTACACCGATCGGGTGGTTTTCCTCGCCGATGGCAAGGTGGTCGACGAGCTCCGCAACCCGACCGCCGCCGACGTGCTCGAGGAGATGAAGGTCCTCAGTGCGCGGTCCATCGCCGGCACCGCCACGGGCAGCTGAGCATGTTCAAGGTCACCTGGCACAATCTCATCGCCCGCAAGGTCAGGCTTGCCCTGAGCGCCTTCGCCATTGTGCTGGGTGTGGCTTTCGTGGCCGGATCGTTCATCTTCACCGACGCCTTGGGCGGAGCCTTCGACGGAATCGTCAAAGGCACCACCGCCGACGTCGAGGTGCTGCCCGAAGGGGCCGGCCAGGCGGACTCGTTCGGCACCGATGCGCGGACGATCCCCGCGCCGTTGGTCGAGGAGCTGAGGCAGCTGTCTGAGGCGGAGAAAGTGGTCGGCACCGATCAGGTGCAGGGCGTCTTCGTGATCAGCAAGGAAGGCGAGCTCATCGGCGGCAATGGTCCGCCTGGACTCGCCTTCAACTACAACGAGATGACCGCGATCACCGGTGATCCCATCCTCACGGTGGCAGACGGCGAGCTGCCGTCCACGCGCGACCAGGTGGCACTCGACGTGGACACCGCAACCAAGGCTGGGTATGACATCGGTGACGAGGTGACGCTCGTAACCCCCGGTGACCCGCCGACGATGAAGGCGGAGCTGACCGGGTTGGTGCGGTTCGGCTCCGAGGGCGGGTTGGTCGGAGCCACTCTCACGATCTTCGACGACCAGGTCATCAAGGACCTGTTCTTCGAGGGAAAGGACGTGTACACCAACATCTCGCTGACCGCAGCGGAAGGAGTCAGCCAAGTCCAGTTGCGCGATGCGGTGAAAGAGGTGCTGCCTCAGGGCCTCGAGGCTCTCACCGGCGACGACTTCGCCGCGGACCAGCAGGAGATCATCGGCACCATTCTTGGTTTCATCAACACCTTCCTCCTCGTGTTCGCGGCAGTGGCCCTGATCGTCGGCACATTCCTCATCATCAACACCTTCTCGATCCTGGTGGCACAGCGCAGTCGTGAGTTGGCGCTGCTGCGAGCCATGGGTGCATCCAAGAAGCAGGTCAACCGGGCCGTGCTCACCGAGGCGCTGGTCGTCAGTTTGGTGGGATCGACCGTCGGACTGGGTATGGGTTATCTGCTGGCGATCGGCTTGCGGGCGCTCTTTGGGTTCATCGGGCTCGACTTGGGCGCGGCCGACATGCCCGTCGAACTGCGCACGGTGCTGTTGTCATACGCCGTTGGTGTGATCGTGACGCTGGTGGCCGCCTATTTGCCCGCTAGAAGGGCGAGCCGGATCGCGCCGGTCCAGGCCATGCGCGACGACGTGGCGTTGCCCGAGACCTCGTTGCGCCGCCGCTTCCTCGTTGGTGCGGTGATGGTGGCCGTTGGGGTGGCCTTGATGGTGACCGGCTTCGCCGGCTCAGGTGGACGCGGGCTGTTGCTGATCGGACTGGGCATGCTCTCCATCTTGATCGGTGTGGCTCTAATGGCGCCCATGCTGGGACGCCCAATCGTCCAGGCGCTCGGAGTGGTATACCGGAGGCTGTTCGGCACGGTCGGCAACCTGGCGACCGAGAACACGCTCCGCAATCCGCGTCGGACGGCCGCCACTTCGAGTGCGCTGATGATCGGCCTGACCTTGGTCGCGCTCATGTCAATCCTCGGCCAGTCGGCCAAGGTCAGCACCGACAAGGCCATCGAGGAGAGTCTGACCGCTGAGCTGATCGTTTCCAACGCAACCGGCCAGTTCTTCTCCACTGCATACGCCGACTCGATTCGAGAGCTCGATGGCGTCGACTCGGTGACGGCCTTTCGTCAGGCCGGCGCCAAGCTAGCGAACTCTCAGGTATTCCTTCAGGCCGTCGAGCCGGAGTCGTTGGGCTCGGCATTGCAGCTACCCGTTGACGGTGGCTCACTGGAGGCCTTCGACGATCAATCGGTATTCGTCAGTTCAACGCGAGCGAAGTCGAGCGACCTCGCCGTGGGTGATTCGGTGAAACTGACTTTCCCGGCCGGACCGACGGAGTTCGACGTTGCGGGGATCTTCCCAGTCGGTGGGGCGGTAGCCGGGGACTTCCTGCTGACACTGGAGGGACTCGAGCGGTCCGGCATCAAGCCGGAGGACTCACTGCTGTTCATCACCAAGAAGCCAGGGGCCGACGAGGCTGTAGTGCGCTCTCAAATCGAGGAGGTGCTGGCCGACAACCCCACTGTGACGTTGAAGAACCAGCAAGAATTCGCAGACGAGCAGAAGGACCTGATCAACAGGGTCCTCTATATCATCTATGCGCTCTTGGGGCTGGCCGTCATCATCGCGATTCTGGGCATCACCAACACACTGGCGCTGTCCGTCATCGAACGCACTCGTGAGGTCGGGCTGTTGCGGGCCATTGGCGTCAGCCGCTGGCAGCTCCGGAGGATGGTTGGCCTGGAGTCGATCGCCATTTCGGTGCTCGGCGCTCTGCTCGGGGTCGTCATGGGTATCGCGTTCGGAATCGCGATGCAGCGAGCCATCGCCGACCAGGGCATCGACGTTTTGTCGATCCCATGGTTGCAGCTGGGAATCTTCGTGGTGCTTGCCGCGCTGGCGGGGGTGCTGGCAGCGCTCTTGCCGGCCCGGCGGGCCGCCAAGCTGAACGTGCTCGAGGCGATCACAACCGAGTAGGCAGGGTTGCGCTCCGCTTTCGCTCAGTAAGCCTGAATAGGTCGCGGTCGCCATGGCAACTCCAACCCAGTCATCTCTGAGACAACTCAGTCTGTGGATGACAATTTCCGTGGTATCGCGGTGCGCTGATAATCTTTCCCTTGGTTGACCTGGCATCAGGCGAGGTCGCACCCACACCGTACCGAGTTCTCAGCCAGCATGGCTGTGCCAGGATCTGGGCTGGTGTGCCTCCTGTCACGGAAAGACCGTGACCGCTGAGTCCACAGGAGGTGGATGTCGAATCATGCGCAATTACGAACTCATGGTCATCCTCGATCCAGATCTCGAGGAGCGCACGGTCGCACCGTCGCTCGACCAGTACCTCAACCTTGTTCGCCAAGACGGCGGTAGCGTCGAGTCCGTCGACGTGTGGGGCCGACGCCGGTTGGCTTACGAGGTCGACAAGAAGACAGAGGGCATCTACGCCGTCGTCACCTTGTCGGCGGAGCCCGCTACGGTCGCAGAACTCGACCGGCAGCTTGGCCTCAACGAATCCGTGATGCGCACGAAGGTGCTGCGTCCCGAAGTTCACTGATCACCCGATCAGCGGCGCCAGGACCGATTCCCCCGGTCGTTTCACTGACCAGACCAAGGGAGACCATCAGACATGGCAGGCGAAACCATCATCACCGTCGTAGGCAACCTCGTCGACGACCCCGACCTGCGATTCACCCCGTCGGGGGCTGCAGTCGCCAACTTCCGTATCGCTTCGACGCCACGCACATTCGATCGACAGACAAACGAGTGGAAGGACGGCGAGACGCTCTGGCTGGGTTGCGCGGTCTGGCGACAAGCGGCCGAAAACGTTGCCGAGTCGTTGCAGAAGGGCATGCGCGTCATCGTGCATGGACGGCTCAAGTCGCGCAGCTATGAGACTCGTGAAGGTGAGAAGCGCACCGTTTTCGAGATCGATGTCGACGAAGTGGGTCCGAGCCTGAAGTCGGCCACCGCCAAAGTTACCAAGGCCAGCCGATCCGGTGGCTTCGACAACAGCGGTGGGGGCTCGAACTACGGAGCTCCTCCCAACGACCCGTGGGCCTCACCTGCACCTGCACCTGCAGCTAGCCCGTCCGGCGCAGCCGCTGACCCTTGGGCCACGCCAGCACCGGCAGGGAGCTCCGATGAACCACCCTTCTGACCAACCCCATCACCGACAAACGCGCCCGCATCCAGCTGCGGCGCACTGAGACAACCGACCATTCCGGCTGATAGCCGGGCTCACAGAGGAGCACCACAATGGCCAAACCAGTACTGCGCAAGCCGAAGAAAAAGGTTTGCTCGTTCTGTAAGGACAAAGCCACCTACGTCGACTACAAGGACACGAACCTGCTGCGGAAGTTCATCTCCGACCGAGGCAAGATCCGCGCCCGCCGCGTGACCGGAAACTGCACCCAGCACCAGCGAGACGTCGCGATGGCGGTTAAGAACGCACGCGAGATGGCGTTGCTGCCCTACACCTCCACCGCGCGCTGAGAGGACATGTGTCATGAAGCTCATTCTGACTCAGGAGGTCTCGAGCCTCGGTGCTCCGGGAGATGTGGTCGAGGTCAAGGACGGCTACGGCCGCAACTACCTGATGCCACGAGGACTGGCAATCCGGTGGACTCGAGGGGCCGAAAAGCAGATCGATTCGATCAAGAAGGCTCGATCCGTTCGCGACGTACGCGACCTAGGACTCGCCGAAGAAATTCAGCAGCGGCTCGAGAGCCTCACCGTCACCCTCCCCGCTCAGGCCGGCAGCACTGGGCGACTCTTCGGTGCTGTCTCGGTGAGCGAGATCGTCGAAGCGGTGAAAGCTGCGGGCGGCCCCGACATCGACAAGCGGCGTGTCCAGGTGGCCAACCCGATCAAGTCCCTCGGCACCCACCAGGTGACCGTTCGTGTGCACGACGAGTTAACAGCCAGGGTCAACCTCGAGGTGGTCGCCTCCTGAGAGCCGGTCTGTCCAGTCAGTCCTGGACAGACCTTTCGAGTGCTCGGCCGCAGGTGTAGGGGTGAGCGAGGGCGGTCAGTCGTGCAGGCGACCTCAGGCTTGGCTGGAAGGCGCCCAGAGGTTGACCCCGGAGTCAACCGCCCACTCGTCGATGGCAGTCAGCTCGTCGTCATCAACTCCCAGATTGTCGAGCGCTCGCCTGTTCTCCTCGAGCTGTCGCACGCTGCTTGCGCCGATGACGAGCGATGTCATTCGAGGGTCGCGCAGCGCCCAGGCGAGCGCAAGCTGCGCAAGAGACTGACCACGGCCTGATGCGATCTCATTGAGCTTCCGGACCCGTTCAAGATTGTGGTCGTCGAGCATCCTTCGGTCGAGCGTTCCGTCTTTGGCGGCGCGGGAGTCCGCAGGGACCCCGTCGAGGTACTTCCCCGTCAGCAACCCCTGAGCCAGCGCGGTAAACCCGATGCAACCAGCCCCCACAGCCTCCAACGCGTCGAGCAGGTCCGGCTCGATCCACCGGTTGAGCATGGAGTACGACGGCTGGTGGATCAGCAGTGGTGTTCCCAACTCGCGCAGGATCGAGGCTGCCGCACGGGTTCGGTCGGCGGAGTAGGACGAGATCCCCACATACAGCGCCTTGCCTTGCCTGACCACCGCGTCGAGGGCGCCCATGGTTTCCTCGAGTGGAGTGTCAGGGTCAAAGCGGTGGCTGTAGAAGATGTCTACGTAGTCCAGGCGCATGCGCCGCAGCGAGTCGTCAAGGCTGTTGTGCAGGTACTTACGCGACCCGAAGTCGCCATATGGTCCTGGCCACATGTCGTATCCGGCCTTGGTCGAGATGACGATCTCGTTTCGGAGCTTCGCGAAGTCCTCGGAGAAGATCCGCCCAAAGTTGGTCTCTGCGGCCCCGTAGGG
>JACCSH010000125.1 GCA_013813125.1 Nocardioidaceae bacterium
AGTCGAAACGGCGAAGGGAACCCTTGACCTCGAGGAAAGCCTCATCCATCGACAACGGCTCGACGAGCGGTGTCACACTGCGAAACGTCTCCATGACAGCCGACGACACCGCGCTGAACTGTACGAAGTCGGGAACGACGACCAGGGCTTGCGGACACAACCGACGCGCCCGGGTCATGGGCATGGCGGATCGGACGCCGAACTGTCGAGCGGCATACGTCGCTGAAAGCACGACGCCGCGGTTGCCGCCGCCCACAATGACAGGTTGACCATGCAACTCAGGAAGGTCGCGAATGGCAACGGAGGCATAGAAGGCATCCATATCGATGTGGATGACGGTGCAACCGGTGTCATCAGCGGTCAGGCTTGGCCTTCGGGTGATCATCCGGCGCTGCCGGGGCTGCGGTGCCACAGCTTGCGTGGCACCGACTTGGAGTCCTCACCAGCCGGGCGAATGTCGGAGTACGGCGACTGCTTGAACCCACTGGTATGCACCAACACTCTGCGGCGGCCCATTCCACCAGCGGTGGGAGCCGCCCCGTCGTCGCCTTCGACCAAAGGGGTGGGGCCGGTGTCATAGGTGGGAGGACGAACCATCACAGGTCGAGTCGACGAGCTTTCGGCTGCCCCGTGGACAGCGGATTCGTCGACGCTGCCGCTGGCAGGCTCGAACCCCACTGGTATCAACCGCATCGAGTGGTAAACCGCCTCGATCCCCTGGCTCAGCCAGATCTGATGGAGCATCGGCAGCTCCCAGCAGCCAGTAGCCCGCACAGACACCCCTTTAGGACCGGTACGGCGCAGCACTCCTCGAACCACCAGCAGCCAGGAGTGAAACAAAGTTGCGGCATAGGGCCCCTGGGCATCTTCGAAGAATGTGGCATCCACCGGGCCGGTGCCGTCGTCGAGGGTCAAGAAGACTACGCGCCTGCCGGATCGAATCGGCGGTGTCTGGGTGGCGACTTTCACGCCTGCAACCAGCAGCTCAGACCTGCTGCGGCGACGGAGAAGATCTCGAGACCACGAGACGTTGAGCTCGCGGAGAAGAGGAGCGTAGAAGTCGACGACATGGGAGCTCACGTCGAGCCCGAGAATCTCCAGCTCCGCCCGTACCCGCTCGGCTCCCGACATCTCTGGCAGGCCGGAGCGCTCCATCAAGGCGGGAATGTCATCGAGGTCGAGAGTCAGCTGAACTGCGCTGTGCGGGTCGGGAGGCTTGGCGCCTTGGGACTGAGCCGCCGCCAGCTCCTGAGGATCGGTGTTGGTGGAGAGAAGGGAAGCCGAGGGAGTCCGAGCGCGGCGGGGAGAGGCAGCCCGCACCGCCTTGTCGGTGGCTCGGCTCCACCGGTCGAGCTCGAGCACCTGGAGCAAGAGGTCGCGCCTGGTCACGGCGCCGCGACGACGTACCGGAACTGGGGACCCAATGCCGTAGATAGCATCCAGACCACCGGCAAGCACCAGCCGTTCGACGATAGGACGGGAGATACGCGCTCGCTGCCACAGATCCGTGAGGGAGGAGAAGGGCCGTGCGGCCAGGATGCGCGCGACCTCGGCGTCGCTGATGCCCTTGACGTCGGCGAGCGACAGCCGGATGCCGTAGGCGCGCCCGTCGGGCAGGTCGGGAGCAGGGGCGAGGCGGGGCGCGCGGCCGAGCACCTCCGGCGGCGGCTCGTCATAGCTGCCGACTTTTTCGATCCGGTAGACGTCGACGGAGCAGTTGACGTCCAAGGGCAGTACGGCGATACCGAACTGGCGAGCATCGTCGAGGATCAACCGCTTGGGATACATGCCCGGGTCGTGGGTGAGTACCCCTGCCAGGAACGCCGCCGGATGGTGGGCCTTGAGCCACGCGGACTGGTAGGTCGGAAGCGCGAAAGCCGCCGCATGAGCTTTGCAGAACCCGAACGAGGCAAACGCCTCGAGGACCTCCCAGCTGCGCCGAGCCAGAAAGGTGGAGTAGCCCCGAGCCAACACCCGGGGGAAGAACCAGAGCTTGGTGGACTCTTTACCCTCTCTGTCGCCCAAGGCTCTGCGCGCTTCGTCGGCCACAGCCAGCGTGCAGCCGGTGAGGGTGGCGATGATCTCGATCACCTGTTCGTGGAACACCACCACACCGCACGTCGAAGCAAGAGATGATTTGAGGTCGGGGTGGAGATACTCAGGCTCTGACCAGCCTTGCCGGGCCCGCAGGAAGGGGATCACCATGTCGCTCTTGACTGGCCCGGGGCGAAACAGCGAGATGTCAATGATGAGATCTTCGAAGGTCTCGGGGGCAAACTTGCCGACGAGCTCGCGCTGGCCCGGGGACTCGATCTGGAAGCACCCCAAGGTCTTGGTGCTCCGGATCAAGGCGAATGTCGCAGGGTCATCGCGGGGGGCCTGAGCTTCGTCGTCGATGTCGATCTCCACGCCGTCGACCCGCTTGATCTCGTCGAGCGCATACGACATCGCCGACTGCATCCTAATGCCGAGCACGTCGAGCTTCAGCAGGCCGAGGTCTTCGACGTCGTCCTTGTCGAACTGGCTCATGGGAAATCCGAGATAGCTGGCCTCGACCGGGGTGCGGTCGAGCAAGGTGGCGTCGGACAGCAGCACCCCACAGGGATGAACGGCGATGTGGCGAGGCAACCCGTCAAGTTTTTCGACCAGGCCGAACAGGCGATCGAGACGCTCCTCGCCCAGACCGGAAGCGCGCAGCTCAGGAAGCTCACGCAAGGCGGTGCGCGCATCGCGGGCCCGGATGTGCGGGAAGGCCTTGGCGATGGAGTCGATCTCTCCCGGCGGCATCCCCAACGCCGCTCCAACATCGCGGATCGCGTGCCGCACGCGATAGGTGTCCATCATCGAGACACAGGCGCAACGATTGCCCGAGTAACGCTCGAGGATGACTTCGTATATCTCTGTGCGGCGAGCTGACTCGACGTCTATATCGATGTCAGGCAGCGCCTGCCGCAGCGGTGAGAGAAACCGTTCCATCAGCAGGCCGTAGCGAATCGGGTCGACACCGGAGATGCCGAGCAGGTAGTTGACGACACTGCCTGCACCGGAGCCGCGCGCGGCGACGCGCACACCAATCTCTCGGATCAGGTCGACCACGTCTGCCACGGTGAGGAAGTAGGTCGAGTACCCCAGCTGCTCGATCACCTTGAGCTCGTCGCGAAGCCGCCTGCTGACCGCCTGATGCTGGTTGGGAGAATAAAGCCGTCCGATGCTGGCCTCGCAGCGCGTGGAGAGGAGAGCATCTCCCGGGGATGCGAAGGGCGACCCCGAACCACGGTCGATGCTGGACGGCGGGCTGAGGTCGAACTCAGGGCTGCGTTGGAATTCAGGGAAGTGCACCTCGCCAAGACCGAGGTCGGCCTTGGGATCGACGGCGCAGCGGTCTGCCACCGATCGGGTGCGAGCGAGCATTCGGTCGACCTCACGTGCATCGAAGCCGGCGAATCGGCAGATCTCATCGGCGATGTCTGCCATCTCTTTACCGGACTTCAAAAAGCCTTCGGCGTTGGCCCGGTCGACGTGGCGCAGATCGAGAGGCACCAGGCGGCGAACAGAGTCCAAGATGTCGACGGTCGGGGCATCAGACCTGTCGGCGTAGCGGACCGCATTGGTGAGGACTGCTCCAAAGCCTTCCCGTGCGGCAAGTCCTGCCATCCGCGCAGCGTGAGAACTCGAACCGGGACCGTGCCCTGCGCTGCGGTGGGAGAAAACCTCGACCACCACCCGGAGGGGATCAGTGAGCTCACGCCAGCTTCGCAATATCTCCCGAGCGAGGTCGTCTCGCCGCAACGTCGTCGCCTCTCCAAGCTCTGAGGAGGGCCCCAACATCACCACCGCGTCAGAGTCGGACTGGAGCCCAACGAGGTGATTGGCAATCAGCTCTCGAGTGGCGACCGGAGCACCGCGCTCCCCACGCAGGTGGGTCGCCGACACGAGCCGGCACAAGGCTGCCCACCCCACCTTGCTGCCGGCGAGCACCGTGACGCGGGGCCAGACATGAGAGTCTCGATAGCTTCCTCCACGTGCTGGGGAGGAGCGAGAAACCCCAGCGCGAGCAGCGCCGCGGCCCCCTGACCTGCTGGAGCGGACGGGCAGATCCATCGAGCTCAGAGGCACACCAACGCCGGTCTGTGCCGGGGAACGACCAGAGGGCCATAGCCCAGAGGGCTCCACGGCGAGATCGACTCCCAGCACTGGCCGGATGCCACTCCTTAGGCACGCCTTGGCAAAACGCACGGCGCCATATAGCCCATCGCGGTCGGTGAGAGCAAGGGTGTCCATCTCGGATTCGACGGCTCGCTCCACGAGTCGGTGCGGATGCGAGGCGCCGTACTTCAACGAGTAACCGGAAGCCACATGCAGGTGGACGAAGGGATCCATGAGGGGGCTGCCTCAGTCGATGCTGCAAACGAGCTGCCATTGGCCTCGTGCCCAGTCAAAGGCCAAGTCGAACACACCAGCGTCGCCCTCAGCGGCAACCCCTGAGCGACCGTTCCTAGCCTCGACCCGCCAGAGCTCCCTCTCCCCCAGCAAATCAGCCGACAGGTCTGGCTGCTCCCACCAGGCGGTGGTCTCGATCCAATGGGAGATGAGGTCACACACCACCCATAATTTGCCGCGCCATAGGAACTGCTCGGGCGCCTCTTGACCTGCCACCAGGCCCCGACGCACCTCGATCGCGTCGAAATAGCTACGCATCGGACGCCTCCTTC
>JACCSH010000166.1 GCA_013813125.1 Nocardioidaceae bacterium
GACCGACACCGAAGCAAAGGAGCCGTGATGCGCCGCGCTGTCTGCCCAGGCTCGTTCGACCCGATGACGAACGGCCATCTCGACATCATCGGCCGCGCGGCTGCCCTCTTCGACGAGGTGTACGTCGCGGTGCTCGTCAACGAGGCGAAGCAGGCACTGTTCGGCGCCGACGAGCGGATCACCATGTTGCAGCAGGCCACCGCGACGATGGGCCACGTCCGGGTCGCGTCGTTCGGGGGGCTGCTCGTTGACTTTTGCACGGAGCGGTCAGTGGACACCATCGTGAAAGGTGTGCGAGACAGCGGTGAGCTCGGCTACGAGCTGCAGATGGCTCAGATGAACCGGGCGCTGTCCGGCGTCGAGACCGTACTTCTGCCGACAGCCCCGCAGTGGTCCTTCGTCTCGTCCAGCCTGGTGAAGGAGGTTGCTCGGCTCGGAGGCGATGTGGAACAGCTGGTGCCCCCGTATGTGCTCGACCGACTCCGGCAGCGGTCGCCTGATCGGCCAGACGAATCGATTTGAGACAGTCCAATACCACCGGCTAGTCTTAGGGGCTGCCTCCTCACGGAGGCAGTTCTCTTGTGCGCCGTCCTATCGGAAAGCTTGTTGCGATGCGTCTCGATCCGCGTTCGCCTCTCGTGATCAACACCCACGAGCTCGGCCGACGCCCGGGCTCGATGCGTCGGATCGAGCTTGCGGTGCCGGCGCCGGGAGATGTCGGAATCGAAGTCCTGGGGGTTCCCGAAGGTTCGCCGGTTGCGATCGACATGCGGCTCGAAGCGGTCATGGAAGGCGTCCTTGCCACGGGTGACACCACTGTTTCGCTCGTCGGGGAATGTGCACGCTGCCTGAACCCGATCACGGATACGCTCGAGGTCTCGTTCCAGGAGTTGTACGTATACCCCGAGAGCGAGGCGGAGCCAGACGAGGCCGGGCGGCTAGACGGTGACCTGTTCGACCTCGAGCCGGCGCTTCGAGACGCGGTCGTGCTTGCACTGCCCTTTCAACCGGTTTGTGAACCGGACTGTCAGGGGCTGTGCCTCGAGTGTGGGGTACGGCTCAGCGACTCTCCGGGGCACGCACACCAGGAGCCTGCTGACCCCCGTTGGGCGTCACTCCTGGCGCTACAGCTAGACGTTGCCAGCCCCAGTGCTGGCGATGAGCAGACGAGATCAGCTGGCCGTGAGACCAGCACAGACGAGGAGTAGATAGTGGCTGTTCCGAAGCGGAAGATGTCGCGCAGCAACACGCGCCACCGCCGTTCACAGTGGAAGGCAGTTGCTCCCTCCCTCGTGACCTGTGCCAACCCTGCCTGCCGGTCGAAGCACCTGCCCCACCGCGCCTGCCCCTCCTGTGGGCAGTACGGCGCTCGGGCCGATCGCCGCCAGGTCCTCTGACCCGACCTGCAGTGGACTCCCTTGTGCCAAGCTCATCGCGAGATGAGCTCTGTGCACATCTGGGCGTGCCATGCCTCGACCCCCAGCTGCTCGAGCTGGCGCTGACCCACCGGTCATTTGCTTACGAGAACGGGGGCCTGCCGACCAACGAGCGGCTCGAGTTCTTGGGCGACTCGGTGCTCGGTGTCGTCGTCACCGAGTCCTTGTACCTGACTCACCCGGATCTGTCTGAGGGGCGACTGGCCAAGCTGAGGGCCGCGGTGGTCAACGCGCGGGCTTTGGCGGACGTCGGACGGACGATCGGGCTTGGCGACCACATCCTGCTCGGGAAGGGTGAGGAGTCGTCGGGCGGGCGGGACAAGGCGTCGATCTTGTCCGACGGGGTGGAGGCCCTGATCGGCGCTGTCTACGTCGACCAGGGGTTCGCGGTCGCATCACGCGTCGTTCACGGACTGTTCGATCCCCTCATGCGTGAGGTGGCGGACCTCGGCGCGGGCCTTGACTGGAAGACCAGCTTGCAGGAGCTGTCGGCCGATCTAGGTCTTGGAGTGCCCGAGTACCTCATCGAAGACAGCGGACCCGATCACGAGAAGACCTTCGTGGCACGGGTGCGAGTTGGTCTTGAGATCTACGGGCATGGAACCGGCCGGTCCAAGAAGCTAGCCGAGCAGCAGGCCGCCGAGACGGCCTGGCGCAAAATCCGGGAAACTCATCCGCTGGCCTTGACCGGCCGCGACGGCGAGTCCTGCGTGCCGTTGCCGATCGGCGCGGCATCGACCCTCGCCTCCGATGCGATAGGCGAGACGGCGCGAGCGTCCCGCATCGCTCGTCAGGATCCCCGAGCCGACTGAGGCAGGGATGCCGGAGCTTCCTGAGGTCGAGGTCGTACGGCGAGGGCTCGACCGCCTCGTCGTCGGCGCAGCCATCGAACGCGTACGGGTCCTTCATCAGCGCTCCGTGCGTCGCCATGTGGCGGGTGCCCGCGACTTCGAGACCGAACTGGCCGGCAGCCGAGTTACGGCAGCTCGGCGCCGCGGCAAGTACCTGTGGCTGGCGCTTGACTCAGGTGACGCTCTGCTTGGCCATCTGGGCATGAGTGGCCAGTTGTTGGTCCGGCCGCGCGGGGCCGACCCCGAACGCCACCTTCGAGTCGTGCTGGAGCTCTCAGAGGGTCTCGACCTGAGGTTCGTCGACCAACGCATGTTCGGCGGACTCCTGCTGGCCAGAGGTGGCGCCGTGTTGCCGCTCGAGATCGCCCACATCGCGCGAGATCCCCTCGACGAACTCTTCGACGAGACCGTCTTTTTTGCGTCGCTTCGCAAACGGCGTACGGGCGTGAAGAGGGCATTGTTGGACCAGACGCTCGTGTCCGGGGTCGGCAACATCTACGCGGACGAGGCTTTGTGGGCTGCCCGACTGCACTACGCGCGGCCAACTGAGACGCTGCGCCGCCTCGAGACGGCGCGGTTGCTCGCTGAGGTGAGGGCCGTGATGCTCGCCGCGCTCGACGAGGGTGGCACGTCCTTCGACGCGCTGTACGTCAACGTCAACGGCGAGTCGGGCTACTTCGACCGCTCCTTGTCGGCATACGGCCAAGAAGGCAAGCCGTGTCCTCGCTGCGGCACGGCAATTCGGCGCCAACCTTTCATGAACCGGTCGTCTTACACCTGTCCTCGTTGCCAGCCACGGCCGCGGCGGCCGCGCTGGTGAGCATCGTCAGCCTGAGTCCCGCTCCCGTTCTGCCGCTACTTCAACAGGTACGGCACCGCTGGAGTCGATCGGCGTCCACTTCTGCGTTCGCACCCACTCAGAGCCGCACCCCGCACAGCTGAAGACCCTCAGCGGTGGCCTCCCGCGCGCGCCCCCGACCCAAGTCTCCGACGTCGGGCTCCACAAGCAAATCGACTGGCACGGCGATACCTCGAGGGGTCGTGGCACCGAGAGGGAAGAGGGCACGACTCTCATTCTGCCTGCCGTTCGCGGTTGGGTTGACCGGTGACGCATCCGGTGCGACCCTAGAAGGGCAGCAGCACATCCTTCGCCGAACCCCCGGCTCGCGACGCACCGCAACGACGGTTCGACGACTCGGTTGCGTTGCTCCCCATCACTCGTTTCCTGGAGGATGCATCCATGGCCAAGGC
>JACCSH010000273.1 GCA_013813125.1 Nocardioidaceae bacterium
CTGCGTACAACGACATTTCCGCTCTGGATGTACGTCGTCACATCGGTGCAGCCCAGCGACTCGCACGTCTCGCGGAGCAGCGGCATCGGAAGCTTGTGTCTGCCACCCACGTTGATGCCCCGCAGCAGGACCACCAAAACGTCACCCGCAGCCGTCATTAGGCCACGCTATGCCCCCTATGGCGATCCCCGCTTTGATTCGTCCGACTGTCGGCGGCACCGCTAGGCGTGCTCGAGTCGGACGAATCGCAGTGGAGGGGCTGCACTGGAGGCGTCGCACTGGAGGCAAGGGCCTCAGACCTTCGTGCCGGCGTCGGTGAGCACCGAGCGCAAGATCTGCTCCATCTCGTCGAAGTGGTCCTGGTCGCAGATCAGAGGTGGTGACAACTGGATCACCGGGTCGCCCCGGTCGTCAGCCCGACAGTAGAGGCCCGCCTCGTATAGGGCCTTGGACAAGAAGCCGCGGAGCAGGATCTCGGACTCGGCGTCGGTGAAGGTCTCCTTGGTGTCGCGGTCCTTGACGAGCTCGATTCCGTAGAAGTAGCCGTCACCGCGGACATCGCCGACGATGGGGAGGTTCTTCAACTTCTCGAGGGTGGCGCGAAACGCCCCTTCGGTGTCGAGCACATGCTGGTTGATGCCTTCTCGTTCGAAGATGTCGAGGTTCGCCATCGCCACCGCGGTGGAAACCGGATGGCCGCCGAATGTGTAACCGTGCACGAAGCTGGCGGCGCCTGTGGAGAACGGCTCGAAGAGGCGGTCGGTGGCAATCATCGCGCCCAATGGGGCGTAGCCCGACGTGATGCCTTTGGCGCAGGTGATCATGTCCGGCACATAGCCGTACCGCTCGGCGGCGAACATGTGGCCGAGGCGGCCGAAGGCGCAGATGACCTCGTCGCTGACGAGCAGGACGTCGTACTCGTCGCAGATCTCGCGGACCCGCTGGAAGTAGCCCGGCGGGGGCGGGAAGCAGCCGCCCGCGTTTTGGACCGGCTCCAAGAAGACCGCCGCGACCGTGTCAGCACCCTCGTTCTCGATGGCTACGGCGATCTCGTCGGCTGCCCAACGTCCAAACTTCTCCGGGTCGTTGCCATGCATCGCGGCTCGGTAAATGTTGGTGTTCGGCACGCGGAATGTGCTCGGTACGAGCGGCTCGAACGGCGCCTTGAGGCTGGGCAGCCCGGTGATGGACAACGCCCCCTGAGTGGTGCCGTGGTAGGCGATCGCCCGGGAGATGACCTTGTGCTTGCCGGGCTTGCCGGTCAGCTTGAAGTACTGCTTGGCGAGCTTCCAGGCCGTCTCGACCGCCTCGCCGCCACCAGTGGTGAAGAAGACTCGGTTGAGGTCTCCGGGCGCGTAGGTGGCGATCCGCTGCGCCAACTCGATTGCGTTGGGGTGGGCGTAGGACCACAGCGGCATGAAGGCGAGCTTTTCGGTCTGTTTGGCGGCTGCCTCGGCCAGCTCTTTGCGACCATGTCCGACCTGGCTGACGAACAGGCCCGCAAGCCCGTCGAGGTAGCGCTTGCCCTTCGCGTCGTAGATGTAGGCACCTTCACCGCGAACGATGATGGGGATGTCGGCGCTCTGATAGGTCGACATCCGACTGAAGTGCATCCAGAGGTGATCCCGGGCCGACTGCTGCAGCGCGGCGTAGTCGAGGTCGAGTGATTGGTCGATCGTCATAGCGGTACTCTGCCGCAGAAACAGCTGCCGAGGCAAGCGAAAACAGCAGAATTCCCCGCCCATTCACCTAACATTGGTCGTCAAAGCATGCATTGACAACGAAATCCGCAGACGGCACCTCGTTGGTCGGTCAGCCGAGTCTCATCACCAGGCCTGCGCCAACAACTCGGCGAGCAGTTTCTCCGCATCCACCTCGAGACCCCTCGATCCGAACCACGAGCACACATTGCGGCAGTCGCGGAGCAAGAGATCGACACCGTTCGGGTTCGAGACGATGTCGACTATCTGCGGCAGGTCGATGATCACCAGCCGCTCACCCTGAACCAAGATGTTGTACGGCGATAGGTCGCCGTGTGCCCACCCGAGACGTGCCAGCACAGCCATGGCTTCGCTGAGCTGCTCCAGATAGGGCTGGAGGAGGTCACGGGGTGGGCGAAGCGGTGCCAGACGTGGCGCCGCCGCCCCGTCGACCTCGATGAACTCCATCAGGATTTCCGTGCCATCGATCTGTACCGGGTACGGCACCGGCACACCGGCGGTCCACAGCGAGGTCAGGGCCGCAAACTCCTGCTGCGCCCACTGACCGGAGGCGACCTGGCGTCCATAGCTGGTGCCCTTGGCCAGGGCGCGTGCATCCCTGCTGCGCCGCACCCGGCGGCCCTCTACGTAGGTGGAGTCTCGGTGGAACTGCCGGTGCTCGCTGCTGCGATATCGTTTCGCTGCCAGAATCGAGGTGCGCTCGGGGCGATCTGGAACAGCTCTTTCGAGCAAGAAGACGTCGGCCTCT
>JACCSH010000275.1 GCA_013813125.1 Nocardioidaceae bacterium
GCGCTTCCCCGCCGAGGTGATCAGCGCGCACAGCCAAAGCCTTAGGGGAGGCGGCTGGTTACGCTGTCAGCATGTGCCGAAACATCAGAACTCTTTCCAACTTCGAGCCACCCGCCACAGATGACGAAGTCAGGGCCGCTGCCACTCAGTACGTCCGCAAGATCGCTGGTACGACGAAGCCGTCTGCTGCCAATCAGCCGGTGTTCGACGAGGCCATCGATGCAGTGGTCGCCGCGACTCACCGGCTGCTGGAAGACCTTGTCACCACCGCTGCCCCCCGAGACCGTGAGGTGGAACGGCTCAAGGCTCGTGCTCGAAACGAAGCTCGATTTGGGTCGGAGCGAGGCCGAGCCACCACCGACGGACAAACTCAGGCCGCTGGGTAGACGGACACAGAGCCACGCACGCCCACCGCTACGACCTCACCAACGACGGGGACTCGGCCCGGCCCCATCACCCGGGCCGCCAGTGCGCCGTCCGCTCCATCCGCGCCTGAGGAGGAAGGGGCCGCGGGGACGAGACCGACCAGACCGTCGTGGCCGAAGTACGCCGTGGACACCACCTTGCAGTTCACGCCGTCCGCCACATCCAGCTCGAGCTGTTCTGGGCGAAGCAACACCGCCACCGGCGCCGACTCTGCAGTGGCCGCTGCGATAGCGCAGTGACCTACCTGCAGGATTCCCAGCGCTGTTGTCACTCGCCGCCCGCTCAGCCGGCCCGGCAAGATCATCGCCTCGCCCAGAGCGCGCGCCACACTGAGGTCGACCGGCTCCTCGTAAACTGTCCGCGGTGCCGCCGTCTGCACCACCAGTCCTTCTCGCAGCACTGAGACCTGATCAGCCATCGACAAGGCCTCATCCTGATCGTGGGTAACCAGCACAGCGGTGGCTCGCTCTGCGTGGATGGCGTCGCGCACGTCAGCGCGCAGCGAAGAGCGAAGCGACGAGTCCAAGGCCGCGAAGGGCTCGTCCAGCAACAGCAACCGCGGTCGCGGCGCGAGCGCTCGGGCAACCGCGACGCGCTGCTGCTGCCCGCCTGAGAGCTCATGTGGCATCCGGCGGCCGAGCCCACCCAAGCCGACCAGATCCAACAGCTCATCCACGCGATGACGAGACTCCATCCCCCGACCCAGGCCATAACCGATGTTGCGGGCGACTGAAAGGTGCGGGAACAACGCCCCGGTCTGGGCGACGATGCCGACCTTTCGGTGCTCGGGCTTCACGAAGATCCCCGGAGCGTCGACGAGTCTGCCGCCCAGCGCGATCGCCCCAGCGTCCGCGCGGTCGAAGCCAGCGACGGTGCGCAGCAGGGTGGTTTTGCCACCTCCGCTGGGTCCGAGGACAGCGGCGAGGTCACCGGTGCGGACCCTGAGGTTCAGCCCGCGAAGCACCGGGGCGTCGTAGGAACGATGAAGTCCGGTGACCTCCAACGCGAAGGTGTCGTCGACCCCTGCCGAACCAGTCACCGCACGTGCTCCAAAGTGCTCGTGGAGCGGGACCACCGGCTGATTGCCATGGTTGGAATCGCAGCGACGACCACCAGTGCGGCGGCATAGGGGGCAGCTTCGGCAAACCGGCCGACGCTCGTCGCGGTCCAGAGCTGGGTGGCGAGGGTGTCGGAGCCGGTAGGACGCAGCAAGATCGTGGCCGGCAGTTCTTTGATCGTGGCGAGGATCACCAGTGCGGTGCCTGCCCCGATACCGGGCAGGGCGAGCGGCAGGGTGACCCGTCGCAGCGACGTACGTGCAGAATCGCCCAGCGAACGTGCCGCCTCTTCGAGCTCTGGGCTGCTTTGCGCAACCGACGCCCGCACCGCACCGACCGCGAGCGGCAAGAACAGTGCCACGTAGGCAATCACCAGCAGGGGCGTCTCCTGATAGATCGGGCTTGCCAGCCGGATGCCGAAGAACACCAGCGCCAACGCGATCACGAGTCCAGGCAGGGAGTGGACGACCCAGGTGATCTGCTCGATCAGCCCAGCCAGCCAGGACCGATAACGTGCGGCGAGAACGCCCAGAGGTACGGCGAAGAACGCGCACGCCATTCCGGCGTACAACGCGAAGCGCAACGACGTCCATCCCGCTGTGCCGACCTCGCTCCAAACGGCCGACGAGCTGCCTTTGGCCGACCAGTACAGCGTGGCGAGCGCCGGCACCGTCAGCGCCAAGCCTGCGATGGCAACGGGCAGACAGACGGCGACCCAGCGCCAGCGCCGCAGCTGCAACGTCACCGGACGACGAGCGGGGGTGTCACTGAAATAGCGCCCTCTGCCGCGTGTGCGGTATTCGGCAAAGACGATCAGTGCGGTCACTGCCGCCAGGAGGCATCCGTACACCGCTGCCGGAGTGCGGTCGAAGCTTGCCCGGTAGGACGTGTAGATGCCGCGGGTGACCGTGTCATAGCGCAACAGGCTGACGGCTCCGAACTCGCTGAGGGTGTAGGTCGCCACCAGCAGGGCGCCACTCGTCGCGGCGAACCGCAGCTGTGGAACCTGCACCCGAGCAAACGTCGCGAATGCGCTCACGCCCTGCGAACGTGAGATCTCCTCCAGCGCCGGATCGATCCGTTGCAGCGCCGCCGCGACCGGCAAGTACACATAGGGATAGCTGCACAGGGTCAGCACCAAAGTCGCAGCCCAGAAACCCTCGAAGCCAGGGTCGACGGCCAGCCACGAGAAAGCGGCCACGTACGACGGCACGGCCAACGGCAGCGCAGCGACGAGCGCCCAGGCGCGTCGAAAAGGCAGGTCCGTACGCACGATCAGCCAAGCCAAGGCTATGCCGACCACAGCGCACGCCAACGTCACGGTCGCGGCAAGCAGCAAGCTGCGGCCCAGCAGTTGGAGGGTTCGCTGTCGCCACAACAGCTCGACGACCACCGGCCATCCTTGCTCGGTGGCGCGGCGGACCAGGTAGCCAAGCGGCAGCAGGCTGAGCGCCGCAGCCAGCAGCGACGGAACCAGCAGGAGCAACGGAGGTTTCGTGACCGACGAACTGGGGGACCGGGCCGATTTCGGGCCAGCCTCGACGACAGGCCAATCGCCTGGGACGGCTTGCGGTTTGCGGTTATCGATGTCGATCAGCGCGACCTCAGATCATTCCGACGTCGGCCAGCAAGTCTTGCGTCGCTGCCAGGTCGTCGAGGTCGGAGAGGTCGATCTTCGGGCCCTGAATGGACTCGAGTGGCGGCACGCCCTCGGCGGCCTCGATTCCCTTGACGAGAGGGTATTCGTACGTGGTCGTCGCAAAGAACT
>JACCSH010000276.1 GCA_013813125.1 Nocardioidaceae bacterium
CCGAGACGGTGGACGTGTCCAAAGGCGAACCCGCGGATCAGATCGAGCAGATCCTCGGTGAGCCCGAGGTGGACTGTGCCGTCGACGCCGTCGGTTTCGAAGCCCGCGGACACGGCAAGGACGCTGAGCACGAGGCGCCCGCAACGGTGCTCAACTCGTTGATGGAGATCACCCGCGCCGGTGGCGGACTCGGCATTCCGGGTCTCTACGTGACCGGTGACCCGGGTGGTGTAGATGAGTCGGCGCAAGTGGGCTCGTTGTCGATCCGGCTCGGTCTGGGCTGGGCCAAGTCGCACTCGTTCATGACGGGACAGTGCCCGGTGATGAAATACCATCGGGGTCTGATGATGGCGATCCTCAATGACCGGGTTCAGATCGCGAAGGCAGTCAACGCGACGCCGATCTCCATCGACGAGGCGCCCCGCGGGTACGAGGAGTTCGACGCCGGAGCCTCGAAGAAGTACGTGCTCGACCCCAACGGTTACCTGGGCACCTCCAGCGCCGCCTGACACGCACCTAGCCGACTTTGTCAGAAACTGAGAGCTAGAGCAGTCTCAGTTTCTGGCAGGCTGAGTCGGGCTGCTGTATGACCTTCTCGGCGGTTGGACGGTGGAACTAAGGCCCACTCCTAACGCGGTGGTGTAGATAGAGGTCAACAGCCCGATCCGGTGGGGAAAGTGCAGCTTGACGAGCGAGGGCAGCAATACATTGACTGCCGACGCCAGCCGATCGGCCCCCTGTCACTGCCCGGAGCGTCCCGACGCGACAGAGCAGAGGAACCGGAGTGGGGGCTAGTGTCGAAAGGTGCGAGAGCAGCCGACCCAACAGCCGCCGCCGGTTCAGAAGCTGCGCATCCAGTACGCCAAGCGAGGTCGTCTGCGTTTCACCAGCCACCGTGACTTCAGTCGGGCTTTCGAACGCGCTATCCGCCGAGCCGAGCTTCCCATCGCCTACTCGTCCGGCTTCAGTCCCCATCCCCGCATCTCCTACGCGAACGCATCTCCGACGGGCGCTGCGTCTGAGGCGGAGTACCTCGAGATCGGTGTCACCACACCGTGCGAGCCAGCCACCGTGCACGAGCGGCTCGATGAGGCACTGCCGCAAGGCCTCGACATCGTGACGGTCGTAGTGGCCGCGCCCGGCGCCCTCGCCGACCGGCTCGAGGCTTCGCGATGGAGGATCGACATGCCTGGCATCGAGCCGGATGCGGCGACGGCGGCCGTGCAGAAATTCCTCGCCAAGACCTCGGTCGAGGTGGAACGAATGACCAAGCGTGGCATGCGGTCCTTTGACTGTCGGGCGGCCGTAGTTTCGCTCGTCGTATGTTCGGGCCACGTTTCGGCGGGCACATGTGCGATACTGGAGATGGTCGTGCGGCATGGAACCCCAGCCGTGCGACCCGACGACATCCTCGCCGGTCTCCGTGAGATTGCTGGCCTCGTCGCACCGGTTCCGCCCCATCAGACCCGGATTGCGCAAGGCCCTCTCGACCTCGAGACAGGCAGCGTGGGTGACCCGCTCGGACCCGATCGCGACGCATCGGCCTAACAGCCTGCCACCGCTGAACGGACCGTTAGGGCGCCACACGTTCGAACCGTTGGAGGAGTCGTCGTGGCTCGCGCAGTGTCGACCGTAGCCGGTCGGACGCACCGCTGACACGAGCCCCACCGCAAACTTGCGTGGTGGTAAGGCTGAACACCGGCCGTCCCCACCACGACCTGACCCGCCTCTGCGCGGCGCGATGCGCCCGGAGGCACCGAGGAGCGCACATGGCCGAGGACACGACCTTGCCAGCCGAACCGACTTCATCCACTCCGATACGACGACCAAGACGGCGTGCGGCAAGCCGCCCCGCTGGCCCTCCCGAAGCAGGAGTTGCTCCATCCGCGACCAGCGCCACCGCCAGCGAGCCTCCTGCTTGGCCCGCGTCGGGCGCGACTGAGCCTGCGCCACCCTTAGACCCAACCCCTGTGAGCGCTGGGCCGACGGCTGACACCGTCTCAGCCAACGCAATCTCACCGGCAACGGACAGTGAGCGTGAGTCAGGGCTCAACCGTCTTGACCCCGAACCACCCGCGCGTGTGACACCCAAGAGGGCCACCACGAGGAGATCAACTGCCAAACGGCAAGGCACCAAGGCCGGCGCCGTCGGAGCGAGTGAAACCGGCGAACCCGCAGCCGACCGTCAGGCGGGTCCGCCTGACGAGCCCGCGGGTGAGCGTTCGACCGCCCGCAAGCGCGCAACCAGGAAGAAGCCCGCCTCCATTCAGGTTGAGACCCCCCCCAAAGAGGGGGGTCCCTCAACGCCTATAGCTGAGAAACTTGCAGTCGCTCAGGAGGCCAGCCGCCGACCGAGCCCGTCGCTCTCGACGGGCGAGTCGGTGGATGCCGCTGCGGAGAGCGCGTCGGATACGGCGGCCGGGGGCGCACCCCCGCCGGTGGCGCTGCTGTTTCAGGCACCAGATCCCGAGGTTGTGCCCGTCCGGCCTCGAAGAACGTCGAGAGACTCGCTTGCGGTGGACTCGGCCCCGTCACAGGTCGCCGACGATCTTGGGCCGGACCCGTCGAGCCCTCCCAGTTCTGACGCCGCGTCCGATGTGAGCCAAGCTGGCGATGGTGGCGAAAGCAGTAGCAGTCGCCGCCGACGCTCACGTGGAGGCCGCAACCGTCGCAAGAGCGGTGACGCTGACCGGTCCGGCGCTGACCCCAGCCTCGGTGACGCAGCCGCATCTGGAGACCGCCCGGTGGCCACCGCAGATGCCGGAGCGGCTGCATCCAGTGGCGGCAAACAGGCAACGGACGACTCCGCGTCTCCACAGCTTGACGTCGCTCCAGCCTCCAGCGACTTAAGTGGCACCGACGACGAGGTGGGTTCTTCTCACCGTCGTCGTCGCCGCCGCCGCGGCGGTGAGGACTCCGCCGATGCCGCGAGCGAGGCAGAGGGCACCGTGGCACGCACCCGCGCCCCCCGCGCCAAAAAGGACACGATCACCAGCGTCGAAGGCTCGACGCGCATCGAGGCCAAGCGGCAGCGTCGACGTGAAGGACGCGACGCGGGCCGCCGTCGGCCTCCCATCCTCAGCGAGTCGGAGTTCCTCGCCCGCCGTGAGTCGGTCGAGCGGGTGATGGCGATCCGCCAACGCGGCGAAACCACGCAGATCGGCGTACTGGAAGACAATGTGCTCGTCGAGCACTACGTCGCCATCGCCTCGCAGTCCTCGATGATCGGCAACGTCTACCTCGGCCGGGTGCAGAACGTGCTACCGAGCATGGAGGCGGCATTCATCGACATCGGCAAGGGCCGCAATGCCGTGCTCTATGCGGGTGAGGTCGACTGGGAGACCCAGGGCAACCAGCCCCGCCGCATCGAGAATGTACTCAAGTCCGGACAGACCGTTTTGGTGCAGGTCAGCAAGGACCCGGTTGGCCACAAGGGAGCGCGGCTGACCAGCCAGATCAGTCTGCCTGGCCGATACCTCGTCTACGTGCCTTCCGGCGGCCAGAGCGGGATCAGCCGAAAACTCGCCGACACCGAACGCAGCCGGCTAAAGAGTCTGCTCAAGGACATCATCCCCGACGAAGCAGGGGTGATCATCCGTACGGCGGCCGAAGGTGCCAGCGAGGAGGAGCTGACCCGCGATGTCACGCGCCTCAAGGCGCGATGGGAGGACATCGAGAAGAAGATCAAGTCTGGTCAAGCACCTGCTTTGCTGTATGCCGAGCCGGACACCACTCTCAAGGTCGTCCGCGACCTCTTCACCGAGGACTTCACCAAGCTCGTCATCTCCGGGGACGACGCTTGGGACATGGTGGAGGGGTATGTGCAGCACGTCGCGCCCGACCTCGGTGAGCGGCTGGAACGCTATGAGGGCGAAGGCGACGTCTTTGCCGACTACCGCATCGACGAGCAGATCGCCAAAGCAATGGAGCGCAAGGTGTGGCTGCCCTCGGGCGGCTCGCTGGTGATCGACCGTACCGAGGCCATGACCGTCGTCGATGTCAACACCGGCAAGTTCACCGGCTCGGGCGGCAACCTCGAAGAGACGGTGACGAAGAACAACCTTGAAGCCGCCGAGGAGGTTGTCCGCCAGCTCAGACTTCGCGACATCGGCGGCATCATCGTGATCGACTTCATCGACATGGTGCTCGAGGACAACCGTGACTTGGTGCTGCGTCGCCTGGTCGAATGCCTGAGTCGGGATCGAACCCGACACCAGGTCGCCGAGGTGACGTCGCTCGGACTGGTGCAGATGACACGCAAGCGGATCAGCACCGGTCTCATTGAGAGCTTCAGTCACCCCTGCGAGGCGTGCCAGGGCCGGGGGGTTGTCATCCATCACGACCCCGTCGAGATCGGTGGCTCCGACAGGAGTAAGCGCAGCTCCGGATCGCCAGCAGGCTCAGGCTCAGGGACAGGGTCTCGGTCAGGCTCTGACGGCGACTCGGCAGCTGACTCCAAGCCGGCCAACGGCTCACGCGGAAGCGCGAAGCGTCCCAGCACGCGACGACGCGGCGGCAAAGCCGGACCCAGCAGTGACACGAGCGACTCCGACAACGCGCCGATCGGTGCCGACAAAGGTGAGGGTGGGGTCGCTGAGCGGAGCGACGTCAATGACTTGGAATCCACACCGGTGCTGACCTGACTGGAGCGGCAACGGAGGCAACCGTGTTGCTGTTGACTCGGGCCGAGATGCCCGCTTGCGGTGAGTGAACGCGGCGTTTTGACCGCAACGGGGTGGCGTCCGTAGACTCAACCACGGGTGTGCCGTGGGTGCCCCACGTCCTTTCACCACTCAGTTCCTGTCCAGAGCGGTGATGTCGAGTCAAGCAGTCGTGCTTGGCCTGCTTGAGTTCCTACCGAGAGAGTGAGTCTGCGGTGTACGCGATCGTGCGTAGTGGCGGCGGCCAGCAGAAGGTGGCAGTCGGCGACGTCATCGAGATCGACAAGAGGGCCACCCCGCCAGGCGAGAGCCTCTCGCTGCCTGTCGTACTCCTGGTCGACGGCGACACCATCACGTCTGACGCCGCCACCTTGGCCGACGTCGATGTCCAGGCCGAGGTGCTCGGTGCGACCAAGGGGCCGAAGATCCACATCATGAAGTTCAAGAACAAGACGGGCTACCGCAAGCGTCAAGGTCACCGTCAGCACTACACGCAGGTCAAAGTGACCGCGATCAACACAACGTCGAGCAAGTAGCAGAGGGCGGAGTTCGTCATGGCACACAAGAAGGGCGCAGCCTCCACACGAAATGGCCGCGACAGCAACGCGCAGCGCCTCGGCGTTAAGCGCTTCGGTGGCCAGCTGGTCAACGCCGGCGAGATCATCGTGCGGCAGCGCGGCACACACTTCCACCCGGGTATCAACGTCGGTCGCGGTGGCGATGACACACTCTTCGCATTGACCGCCGGCAATGTCGAGTTCGGCACCCGGCGGGGCCGGCGCGTCATCAACATCGTCCCTACGGCGGGCGAGTAGTCCGGCAACCTCACGGCTCGAGCTGAGCCGACGAGTGGTACGACGTACGCCCAACCTGCCGACAGGCGTATTACATCAGGGCATCGGCCGCGCTGCCCTCGGGCCGGACGCCCTGAGTAAGGTCCGAACCCTGACGTCGCCGAGCGACGTGGCAGCTGGAAGTGGTCAGTCGGCGAGCGCGCCACCTGACACAATCGTTCATGTGCACGAAAGCGTGACCGGGATCGCGTGCGTACATCGCACAATCGTTCATGTGCACGGAAGTACGGCTCGAATCGTCGCGGCGAACCGCA
>JACCSH010000232.1 GCA_013813125.1 Nocardioidaceae bacterium
CCTATGCCTTGGGCTGAGCCGCCGCGGCCGCCTTCTGCTCCTTCTTGAACGCGCGCACCTTCGCTAAAGAGGCCGCGTCTCGTACATCCGCGACGGACCGAAAGCTTCCCTCATCGCCATACGGGCCGGCTACTTCACGCCAGTCATCGGGGCGTACGTCGAGCTGCTTACCGAGCAGGGCCACGAAGATCTGAGCCTTCTGCCTGCCGAAGCCAGGCAGTTCCAACAGTCGGTGAAGAAGGTCGACTCCTGACTCGGCAGTCTGCCAAAGCGACGCCGTCCTGCCGTCGTAGACGTCCACGATGTGGCGGGCAAGCTCTTGGAGGCGAGCGGCCATTGCGCCGGGATACCGGTGGACCGCGGGCGGCGTTGCGCAGATAGCAGCGAAGTCCTCCGGCGCTGCGGCCGCGATCGCGTCGGGGTCAAGCGTTCCGAACCTGTCCAAGATCTTCAACGGACCAGCGAAGGCGCGCTCCATTGGGAACTGCTGGTCGAGCAACATGCCCGACAGCAGCGCGAAGGCGTTGGTCGAGAGAACCTCGTCCGCAGCCTCGTCCTGGGTGATCTGGAGCGTCACTCAGTCGCCTTGACCGCCAGCACCGGACACGACGCATCGAGCAGGATCCGTTGGGCATTGCTGCCCAGGATCAGCTTGCCGACGGGCGAACGCCGGCGAAGGCCGATGACGATGAGGTCGGCCGACACCTCACTGGCGACGCTGATGAGATCCTCTGCGGGATCCATTCCCCGCACGAGTTGACGGATCTCGTTCTCCACCCCCGCCGCCTTCAGTTGCGATCGAACCTCGTCCAGCTGCGATTCGGACTCGGTCCCATCCGCCCTGTCGAACTCTCGACCGCCTCGGTGCGAGTTGACCACGACCAGCTTGGCGCCACGGCGTTTTGCCTCCTCCGCACTGGCACGCAGAGCGGCGAGCCCTTCGGGTTTTGCCACATACCCGACGACGATCACGCCCATGCGTTTGTCCTCCTCAACCAGCACTTGCCGAACGCTACCGGAGGGTCTCGTCGAGCGGCCACTCGTGGACGGGCAGGTTCTCATGCATCAGTGATGAGTACTGGCGAACCACCTGCCGCAACGCATCGGTGCGGTCAAGGTCACCCTTGTCGAACACGTTGTGGAACGTCTGGCTCTGCCAGGTCGCACCATTGCGAGCGGTGAGGCATCGCCGTTCGATGATGGAAAGCAGGCGATCACGCTCTTCGGGATCTGCCCCACCCTGAGCCAGTCCGTCATGGGCACGCGACAGCAGCTTGCGCAGCACGAGCTCAGTGGCAGGGACGGTTCCGATGCCCGGCCAGTAGACCTGTGCGGATATGCCGTCGCGGGCGCCGCTGTGGAAGTTCTCCTCGGCGGCGCTGAACGACATCTGCGACCACACGGGACGCTCGTCTTCTGCCAACGACCGCACCACGCCGAAGTAGAAGGCGGCGTTTGCCAGCATGTCGACCACGGTGGGACCGGCCGGCAGCACACGGTTCTCGACCCGCAAGTGCGGCACCCCCCGCACGACGTCGTAGACCGGGCGGTTCCACCGGTAGATGGTGCCGTTGTGCAGTCGCAGCTCAGCCAGATGTGGGCTGTCGCCACCGTCGAGGACGGCGACCGGATCCTCCTCGTCGCAGATAGGCAACAGCGCCGGAAAGTACCGAACGTTCTCTTCGAAGAGATCGAAGATCGAGGTGATCCACCGCTCGCCGAACCACACCCGGGGCCGGACACCTTGTGCCTTGAGCTCCTCGCTGCGCGTATCGGTCGCCTGCTCGAACAGCGCGATCCGGGTCTCTGACCACAGTTCCTTGCCGAGCAGGAACGGAGAGTTCGCCCCCACCGCCAGCTGGATACCGGCGATTGCCTGTGAGGCGTTCCAATAGGCAGGAAAGTCCTCCGGGCTCACTTGCAGGTGGAGCTGCATTGATGTGCACGCGGCTTCGGGGATGATGCTGTCGGAGGTCACCCGCAGGCGGTCGACACCGCGGATCGCGATCTCGAGGTCTTCGCCTCGCGCCGCGAATATCTGGTCGTTCAACAGCCGGTAGCGCGGATTTGCCGACAGCGCGTCGGGGCGCATGTGGACGGGCTGAAGCGTCGGCAAGATACCGATCATGACCATATGAGCGCCAACCTGTTGCGCCTTCTCTTCGGCGGCATTGAGGCTGTCCCTGACGTCCTTCTCGAACGCCGACAACCCCCCTCCGGCCAGGCGCCGAGGCGGTACATTGATCTCGAGGTTGAACTGGCCCAGCTCGGTAACGAACGCGGGGTCAGCAATGGCCTCGAGCGCCTCGGCGTTCCGCATCGCTGGGTCACAGGCGTCGTCGACCAGATTGAGCTCCACCTCAAGCCCTGTCATCGGCCGTTCGACGTCGAAGCGCGACTCCCTGAGCATTCGAGCGAAGACATCGAGACACTGGCGGACCTTCTCGCGGTACTTGGTACGGTCCTCGCGGCTGAACTCACGGCGATCTACGTCTTGGCCCATCGGTGCACTCTCTCTCGCACGGCTCAATGACGCGGCAGCTTACGACCACCGCTCAAAGCTCACAGCTGAAGCCTGCCGTGCCCGACTCAGCCGCGCCACCTCCCGTCTGCATTGCGAACACATCAGGTCTAGCCGCTGGTGCACGGGCCACCACGGAAGTCCTCCCAGTCTCGCGGATCGACAGTCATCTCGAGGCAGCGGATCAGCAGACGGTTCATCGAGTACGTCGGATCGACCCGCTCGACCCGCTCAGCCGCATGCGAGGCCAGCACGCCGCTGCCGCTGAGCCAGGCTGCGAACCCCGCCAAGGAACCCACGGCCGGCAGCAGCCGGTCAGGCGCTGCCCGTGTCACCTGCGCCCACACGTCGAGGTGGGAGGCGGCGTTGCGTCTGCTCATCATTGACCAGGCGACATCCCTAGACGCGATCGGTTGCGCGCCGACCGCCAGCGCCGCCAGTTGTTCCGGCGACAACGGTCCCGAGGTGGCCAGGGCGCCATTGAGCACCTGACCGATGTCTGGGAGGTCCGAGGCTTCGAGCACCGA
Organism: Nocardioidaceae bacterium; assembly: GCA_013813125.1. GTDB lineage: Bacteria > Actinomycetota > Actinomycetes > Propionibacteriales > Nocardioidaceae > JACCZJ01. The sequence goes on from JACCSH010000232.1 coordinate 3,049, forward strand.
GCAGCTGTCTGCCACTTGGGCGCGCAGCGATGCGGACCCGGGTTCGAAACAGGCCCGAAGGTCATCTCTGCCGGCCGCCTTGGCCATGCCGGCGAGCACGGCGGTGGCAGCAAGGGCAGAGCTATCGGCGTCGTAAGGCGTGCCGCTGGCATCACAGCATGACCCGTCCGTGCACTGATAGGACCACCAGCGCTCACCGTCTGCGCGCAGCAACTCGAGGATCTCCACACCCGCTTCGAGGAGCCGGCTCTCGAGTTGTTCGATGACCGCTCTTGCCCTATCGCGATGTTGGCTGAACGCCACGACGATGACCGGATCGAAACCGTGATGGGCGATGACTGAGGCGAGGTAGTCGGCTTGGGTCCCAGCACCGTCTCGTCCGGCAAGATCCATCCGGATACAGGGACCGAAGTGTTTACGGGGTCCTTCGAGCGCGATGACCACGATGCTGTTGGTCGGGACAAATCCCACCAGGTAGGGGATCATCGCCAGCACGTCGGCTGGACCCTTGGCTCGGACGACCGGGAGACTGCCAGCACCCAGCTCAGCTCGGGCCTGCTTGATGATCCGGCTCTTTTTCGACATATCTAACCGTGCATTTTCGGGGCCGGTGAATTCCAGCAGCCTGCGACGGTCTGTGGATGAAGTGGAGGCTGTGGACGAGGAGTGCCGACAGGGGCTGCCATAGCCGACGACGAATGTCGACACCGGCAGGCGAGAATGGCCCGGTGCGAAGCGAGGCCTCGATCCTGCACCTGGACCTGGATGCCTTCTACGCCGCGGTGGAGCAGCGTGACAAGCCGTCCTTACGCGGCAAGCCCGTTGTCGTCGGCGGCGTGGGAGCACGAGGTGTGGTGGCCACGGCCTCTTACGAGGCCCGCAAGTTCGGGGTCCGTTCCGCAATGTCGACCGCAGAAGCTCGCGCTCGCTGCCCGCAGGCTGCGTTTCTCTGTGGCCGATTTCCGGTGTATCGAGCCACCAGCGACAAGGTGATGGCTGAACTGCGCGCGCTGTCGCCCCTGGTGGAGCCGCTGTCGCTCGACGAGGCATTTGTGGACCTTGCTGCCGGGGACACCTCTGACTGGTCGATGCATTCGTTGAAGAATCTGGCCGGGCAACTGCGGCGTGACGTGCACGTAGCATCAGGTGGGCTGAGCGCCTCGGTCGGGATCGCTACGTCCAAGCTGATCGCGAAGATCGCCAGCGAGCTCGACAAGCCTGACGGCGCGGTTGTCGTGGCACCAGGCACCGAGCAGCACCTGCTGCGACCGATGCCGGTCGGTGTCATCCCCGGAGTCGGGCCCGCCACGACCGAGAGACTTCGACGCATTGGAGTGGACACTGTGGAGAACCTTCAGCAGGTGAGCCGAGCCGAACTGATCCGAGTGCTGGGACAGGCGCATGGCAATAGCCTGCACGCACTTGCCCGAGGCGACGATGACCGCGCCGTCATCTCCGACCGCGAGACCAAGTCGATCTCCGTCGAGGACACGTTCGAGACCGACCTGGTCGAACCGAGTCTGCTGGCAGCGATTGTCTCCAAGCACGCCGCCAGCGTCTGTGCACGGCTCGCAGAAGCTCGGCTTTCCGGCCGCACCGTCACGGTGAAGGTCCGGATGCACGACTTCACCACGCACACCCGCTCCGCCACCTTGGTAGGCCCCACTGACCGTGTCGCCGTGGTGAGCAAGCTCGCCCGCCGTCTGCTCGCAGAACTCGACACCACCTCAGGCGTGCGGCTGCTCGGCGTCGGTATCTCCGGACTCGCCGACTGGATCCAGGACGACCTGTTCCCCGAAGACGACGACCCGGCAGTCGAGGTGCCACACCTGTCGGAGAGTCAGCAGCCGCGCCAGCAGGATCTCGCGCCTCGCGGCTGGCTGCCTGGTGCCGACGTGGAGCATGACCACCTCGGTCCCGGCTGGGTGTGGGGATCAGGGCTCGGCCGGGTGACCGTACGCTTCGAGACCGCAGAGACCGGACCCGGGCCGATCCATACCTTCGGCGTGGACGACCAGGCACTGCACCGCCCCGCGCCGGCCCACTCCCCGTCAGTAGATATCAGCTCCACAGATGACGGACGCTAAGGTCTTGGCCAATGAAAGACATCACCGCTGAAGCCCCCACCCGCCGCGCCGACCCGGTCACCCACCCCCCCGAGCTGTCGACTCCGACCAAACCACCCTTTCCCCCCAAGAAACCGGTTGAGCGTACCCATCACGGGCGAACGTTCGTCGATAACTACGAGTGGCTACGCGACAAGGACAGTTCTGAAACGATTCGCCATCTGGAAGCCGAGAACGCCTACACGGCCGCCCGGACATCCCATCTGGCCGAGCTACGCGACCAGATCTTCGCTGAGATCAAGTCCCGGACCCAAGAGACCGACCTATCGGTTCCCACCCGGCGGGGACGCTACTGGCACTACTCGCGCACCATCGAAGGCAAGCAGTACCCGGTGCTGTGCCGTCAAGCTGTCGGAGCGGAGGGTGACTGGACCCCGCCGACCCTGGAGCCGGGCGCGCCCATCGACGGTGAGGCAATCCTGCTCGACTGCAACGGGCTAGCTGACGGACACAGCTACTTCTCACTGGGCGCCTTCACCGTCTCGGTTGACGACCGGTTCCTGGCCTACTCGACTGACTTCATCGGCAACGAGCGCTACACCGTGCGCGTCAAGGACTTGCGAAGCGGCGAGCTGCTGGCCGACCAGGTGGACAACACCTTGCACGGGCTGACCTGGTCGCCCGATGGCAAGCACCTGTTCTACACGACCGTCAACGAGGCGTGGCGCGCTGACAAAGTATGGCGACACGAGATCGGGTCGCACAGCTCCGACGACGTCCTCGTCCATCACGAGGAGGACGACCGGTTCTTCACAGCGGTCGGCCGCACGACCTCCGACCGTTTCCTGGTCATCACCTCGACCTCCAAGATCACCAGCGAACAACGGGTCTTGGATGCGGGCGACCCGACAGGCGACTTCCGAGTGGTCGTTCCTCGAAGCGTCGGGGTGGAGTACGACCTTGAACACGCCGTCCTCGGGGATCAGGATGTCTTCTTCATCCTGCACAACTGCGGTGCGAAGAACTTTGCCCTCGGCCGAGGCCCGGCCTCGCTCTCGAACCTCGACGATCTCACCCCAGTGATCGAGCACAGCGAGGCGGTCCGCCTCACCTCCCACTCGACGTCCGCGGACACACTCGTAGTCGGGTTACGCGAGGACGGCCTGGCAAAGGTCCGAGTGTTTTCACTCAGCGACGCCGGTGTGGGCAGCGGAGCTGATATCGAAGTCGATGAGGAGCTGTTCGCACTCGAGCCACACGAGTTCTCTGACTGGCATCAGCCGCTTGTGCGGCTGACCTACTCGTCGTGGGTCACCCCCGACACGGTGATGGACTATTCGCCGGTCAGCGGCGAGCGCAAAGTCCGCAAGCAGCAGACCATCCTCGGTGGATACACGCCCGACGACTATGTGCAGACGCGGGAGTGGGTCACCTCGAGCGACGGTGCGCGGGTGCCGATCTCGATCGTCCACCGCCGAGATGTTGAGCCTCGGTCCGGCTCTCCGCTGCTGCTGTACGGATACGGCTCGTACGAGATCCCCTACGATCCTGTGACGAGCATTGCCCGGCTGTCGCTGCTTGACCGTGGGATGGTGTTCGTCCTGGCTCATGTGCGCGGTGGCGGGGAGATGGGCCGGCACTGGTACGACGAGGGCAAGCTGCTCCACAAGAAGAACACGTTCACCGACTTCGTCGCGTGCGCCCGGCATCTGGTCGACACCGGCTGGACCTCTCCGGACCGTCAGGTGGCGCTCGGAGGCAGCGCTGGTGGCCTGCTCATGGGGGCGGTCGCGAACCTCGCCCCGCAGCTGTTCGCCGGCATCGTCGCCCAAGTGCCGTTCGTCGATGCTCTGACCTCGATCCTGGACCCCGGCCTGCCCTTAACCGTGATCGAGTGGGATGAGTGGGGTGACCCGCTGCACGACCCCGACGTCTACGACTACATGGCCTCCTACTCGCCGTACGAGAATGTCAAAGCGCAGGACTACCCAGCCATCTATGCCATCACCTCCCTTCACGACACCCGTGTGCTGTATGTCGAGGCAGCCAAGTGGGTGGCCAGACTGCGAGAGGTAAACACCGCAGAGGCGCCGATCCTCCTCAAGTGCGAGATGTCTGCCGGGCATGGTGGCGCGAGCGGTCGCTACGACAGCTGGCGGGAGACGGCCGACTTCTACGCGTGGATCATCGATACCAGCGGCGCGGCATCCGAACCTTCCAGCGGCGCCTGAAAGAGTCTCGTTTCGGTAACTGATGTCTCGGTTCGATAACTCATAGTGCGTGAGCGGTCCGCTGGTGTAAGAACATGCTGAGAGCAGCAACTATCGGCACCGGCTTGCGCGTTTACTCAGTAGTCCTCCGCGGCCAGTGGAGGTCAGCGACAGGCTCTGGCAGGAATCTCTTCCTCGGCAGATGTGTTGATGTGAGGAGAATCAACGCGTCGACCAGGAGTTGACAGAACCGCTAGCAAAGGAGTTTCCCTGTGACCACACGCCGTACGTCCACATTCGCCTCGCGTGACGGGTCAATCGAGGGTCGCGACAGCGTCGGCCTCTACCTCGACGAGATAGCCCGGACTCCGCTGCTGGACGCCGCCACCGAGGTCGAGCTGTCCAAAGCCGTCGAGGCCGGTCTGATGGCTCAGCACCTGCTAGCGACCGGGCGGGTCGGCAGAGCCAAGGGTGGGGCGCCGATGCGCGCAACGCGCGACGAGCTCGAATGGCTGGTGGAAGACGGTAACCGTGCCACTCAGCGGTTCATCCAGGCCAACTTGCGCCTCGTCGTGTCCATTGCCCGCAAGTACGGCCGATCCGCAATGCCGATGCTCGACCTGGTGCAAGAGGGCAACACCGGGCTGATCCGGGCCGTCGAGAAGTTCGACTACGCCAAGGGCTACAAGTTCTCGACCTACGCCACTTGGTGGGTTCGCCAGGCCATCACCCGCGGCATCGCTCAGCAGGCCCGGGTGGTACGGCTGCCGGTCCATGTGGTCGAGGAGCTCAACCAGATCGGTTCGGCACGTCGCACGCTGGAGCGGCAGCTGGGACGCGACGCCGAACCGCACGAGATCGCCCTGGAGCTCGACATGTCTGTCGAGCGCGTCCTTGACCTGATCAACTGGGGCCGCGAGCACGTGAGTCTCGACACTCCCGTCGACGACGAAGGCGAGACGTCGTTGGGGGATCTGGTCGCCAGGGAGACGACCCCAGGCCCTGACTCGGCATTTCTCGACGTTGAATCCCGGCGGCGCCTCGACGACCTCGTCGAACTCCTTGACGAGCGCTCCGCCGACGTGATCCGCTCCCGCTACGGGCTGGTCGACGGACGTCAGGAGAAGCTGGCCGACATCGGGGCACGGCACGGTGTGTCCGCTGAGCGCGTCCGCCAGCTCGAGCGCGAGGCCTTGGCCCAACTGCGCAAACTGGTCGACCCGGACCTCGCCGCGTAATAGCCGCGAGGCTTTCTGTCCCACCCGCGCCGCCAGAGCAGCGCCTGCAACTGTCATTCTCTACGGCGCCGGCGGGGAGCCTGCGTGCACCCTCGTCAACTTCGCCCAGAGGTCGTCGACCGCTTCCTCCAGTTCTTGCATCGTGGCAGCGTTGACCACGACGTAGTCAGCGGCAGCCAACCGGTCTTCCCTGCTGGCCTGCGAAGAGATGCGCGCAGCGGCCTCATCGGCGGACAGCCCTCGCTCGTGCACCAGCCGTTCTTGTTGTACGTCGACCGACACGTCTACCACGACGACCGCATCGAAGTCGTCTGCCTGGCCGGTCTCGAGCAGGAGAGGGATGTCGTGCACAACCACCGACTGGTCGGACGCCGCACCCTCGATTTCGGCGGCGAGAGCCCGAACGCGCGGATGAATGATCGACTCGAGCCTGCGGCGAGCCTCGGCGTCGGCAAAGACCAGCTGACCCAGAGCAGAACGGTCGAGCTGCCCGTTGCTCGTCAATACGTCGGCACCGAACGCCTCAACGACTTCGGCCAGGCCAGGGGTTCCGACAGCGACGACCTCGCGGGCCAAGATGTCGGAGTCGACCACCACCGCCCCGCGCTTCGCCAGCAGGGCACCCACCGTCGACTTGCCCGACCCGATTCCCCCCGTCAGACCGACCCGCAGCATGCGCCTCACCTTCTCACACCGCATGCGCGTCCGGCGCTCGGTCTGCCGCGCACCGGTCGCCGGGAATCGGCTAGAATCGTACCGGCACCAGTGAAGAAATCCGCCGGAGGTGGCTTTTCATGATGAACCTACTCGCCCTCAGCGCTGTTATCTCGTGCATCGTCTTCGGCACGGGATACGCGCTTCACCTGGTCTGGCTCATCAGATCCGACGGTTATGGTTTTCGGTCCTCGTCGGGACTGCCTCGGGACTGGGCGCCAGCGGAGTTGCCCAGCACTCCGTACTCGGCGAAACCGCACTACTGAGCAAACAAGTGGTTCGCTTCCTGCAAACCCCTTTTCCGCTATAACCGACTACCGCACCCAACGCACGTGCAGCTTATCGCGCGCAGACGTGCAGCGCGCCAGCGCAAGTGGCTCACCCCTGATGGCCTGAAGTATGCAGCCGCGGATGGCCGCTACCCCCCAGTGGTTGGGATGCCAAGACTCCTCGACGCCCCATGGCTGCCTGCCAAGAGAGAGCCGGTTGACCCACTCGAGCCGCCCCGAGGCGCCTGGCTGCTGCCATGAGGGCCGTCCGCCTTGTGCTACCTGGGAAACGCCGGTTTCACACAGCCGGTGGCCGTCCAGGACGGTGCTGATGTCCAGCAGGGCGACGTTTCGCAGGCCGCTCCGCTCGACGCCGGCAGCCACCGCACCGTTGATGATCGGCAGCGCAGTCGAGAAAGCCCAGGTGGCGTCCTCGTCGTACACGGGGCAGCCGCCGCGCGTGTAGCGGGCTGAAAGTGTCTCCGGGTAGCGCAGCATCGACCCCGG
>JACCSH010000240.1 GCA_013813125.1 Nocardioidaceae bacterium
GCTTGCTTGTTTGCGTGTCGTTCGGGAGTCGACAAACAGTCAGTGCGCGTGTTCGCCGCGATAGAACTCGAAAACCCATCCGATCAGGGCGATAGAACCCGCTCCGACGCCGATGAGAAACAGCCACCAGCCGAAGACGGTGCCGAGGACGCACACCACCAAGGCGAGAGCACACCACAGCGGCCACCACGAGTACGGCGGAAAGAACCCCAGCTCTCCCGCGCCGTCCACTACCTCGGCGTCGGAGATGTCCTCGGGTCTCGGATCCATTCGGTTCGCATGGAACCCGAGGTAGAAGGTGACCAGGAGAGTCAAACCGGCGGTCATGACGAGCGCCGACGTACCGGTGGGGTCTTCTGAGAAGAACCAGTAGGCGGGGGCGACCAGCGCGAAGAAGATCGAGTTGAGCCCGAACACCCAGGCCTCAGCCTTCATCGTCGCTCCTCCTCATCGTCGGCAGCGCCCTGCGGCGGCGCACCCTCGATCTGCTCCTCGAGGTGACCGCGGCGCCCATCCATCTCAGGAGCATCCGCGGCCTCGCCTGCCTCGTCGAGCTCTTCATTCTCGGACAGCTCCATCAACGCGACCTCGGGATGATGCAGGTCGAACGCCGGACTCTCAGAACGGATTCGGGGCAGCGTGACGAAGTTGTGCCGAGGTGGTGGGCACGATGTCGCCCACTCGAGCGAACGCCCCCAGCCCCAGGGGTCGGGTGTCTCGACCTTGGGGCTGATTCGCGACTTCCACACGTTGTAGAGGAAGGGCAGCGTCGAAGCGCCGAGGAGGAAGGCGCCGATACTGGAGACGGCATTGAGCGTGGTGAACCCGTCGGTGACCTGGTAGTCGGCGTAACGACGCGGGAATCCGAGGATCCCGAGCCAGTGCTGGATCAAGAAGGTGGTGTGGAATCCAATGAAGAGCATCCAGAAGTGGATCTTGCCCAAGCGCTCATCGAGCATGCGGCCGGTGATCTTGGGCCACCAGAAGTAGAAACCGGCATTCATGGCGAAGACGACGGTTCCGAACACGACGTAGTGGAAGTGAGCGACCACGAAGTAGGAGTCGTTGAGGTGAAAGTCAAGTGGCGGAGAGGCCAAGATGACGCCCGTCAGACCACCGAAAAGGAAGGTGACCAGGAAGCCGACCGACCAGAGCATCGGCGTGTCGAACGAGAGCGAGCCGCCCCACATGGTGCCGATCCAGTTGAAGAACTTGACCCCGGTGGGCACGGCAATGAGGAATGTCATGAAGGAGAAGAACGGCAGGTCCACCGCGCCCGTGGCGAACATGTGGTGGGCCCACACGGCGACGGACAGGGATGCGATGCCGAGCGTGGCAGCCACCAGGCCGACGTAGCCGAAGATTGGTTTGCGGCTGAACACCGGAAGCACTTCGGTGATGATCCCGAAGAACGGCAGGGCGATGATGTAGACCTCGGGGTGGCCGAAGAACCAGAACAGGTGCTGCCACAGAATGGGGCCGCCGTTCGCCGCGTCGTAGATGTGCGCGCCGAGGAAGCGGTCGGCTGCGAGCGCGAGCAGAGCCCCCGCGAAAATCGGGAAGGCGATCAGCACGAGTAGCGACGTCACCAAAATGTTCCAGGTGAAGATCGGCATCCGGAACATCGTGAGTCCCGGTGCGCGCATGCACAAGATGGTGGTCACGAAGTTGACCGCACCCAGAATCGTCCCGAGCCCTGCCATCCATAACCCCATCACCCACAGGTCGCCCCCGATTCCGGGTGAGCGAACTTCGTTGGACAACGGGGTGTAGGCGTACCAGCCGAAGTCGGCGGCGCCACCGGGCACGATCAGCCCGGTGAGCACTATCAGACCACCAAAGAGGAAGAGCCAGTAGCTGAACATGTTGAGGCGCGGGAACGCGACATCTGGTGCGCCGATCTGCAGCGGCATGATGCAGTTGGCGAACCCCACGAACAATGGCGTGGCAAAGAGCAGCAGCATGATCGTGCCGTGCATGGTGAAAAGCTGGTTGTAGACCTCGTCGTCGACGAACTGCAGGTCCGGCTGTGCCAGTTCGGCCCGAATGACCATCGCCATCACGCCGCCGATGAGGAAGAAGGCGAAAGAGGTGACGAGGTACAGGTTGCCGATGACCTTGTGGTCCGTCGTTGTCAGGTACTTGACGACAACCTGACCCTTCGACGAGGGCTTCACCCTCGTGGCGGCGCGACCCGCATCTACGGCGGTCATTCAGCGACCTCCTCGTCTTCGGTCTCTAACCCCTCGATCTCGTTGCTGTCTTCAGCCCCGACGAGGGTTCCAACTTGTCCACGCTGTTCAAGGTCCAGCAGATGGGCCTCGTAGGCGGCTTGGTCGACCACCTTGACGGTGAAGAGCATCCGGGAGTGCTGGAAGCCGCACAGTTCTGCGCAGCGGCCCTCGAAGTCACCAGCTGTGGTGGGCGTCAGCGAGAAGGACTGCAATGCCTGGTCGCGTCCCGGGATGACATCGAGTTTGTACAAAAAGGCGGGCACCCAGAACGAGTGGATCACGTCGGGCGAGTTCAGCTGGAAGGTCACGCTTTGGTCCTCAACCAGCCATAAGACCGGCACCGTCTCGGGGGTACCGACCTCGTACACGTCAGTCTCGCCACCGAGGGCTTCCTCGTCGAGATAGGTGAAGGACCATGACCACTGCTG
>JACCSH010000282.1 GCA_013813125.1 Nocardioidaceae bacterium
CAACGGTTCCGGCCGGGACGGCAATCGTCAACCGGGCGTCCTTCACCGGCGACGCCACGATCTCTCCCCCGACCGCCGTCACCGTCACCTGGGTCACCCCCTAGCTGGCCCGGCCCCTCCGCCTTCGCGGAGCCGGAGATAGAGGCAAGTCGACGCCTGTCGCGCCCTCGTTGCTGCGGAACCGGATGGCGCCCCCGCGCGTCTCATCATCATGAAAGCCATCAGTCGACACACAGTCTTACTGGTCGCCTCGACCTCGCTCGTACTCACAGCCTGCGCGAGTGAGACCTCCGGCGCTGGAGGATCCGGCCCGGGCCCCGACGACAACGCGGCACTCGCCTTCGGCGATCTCGACGGCCGCACCTTTGTCTCGACTCAGGTGACACGGGACGGCAAGCCCGACCGGCTTCCCTCGAACGCCCCGATACAGCTTGGGTTCGACGGATCGACCCTGAGTGCCAATGCGGGCTGCAACTCTCTGTTTGGAGAGGGCAGGCTCGATGGTGACCTGCTGGTCATCGGGGGCATGGGCGGCACCGACATGGGGTGCGAGCCCGCGCTGATGAAACAGGACGAGTGGCTGGCGAAGTCCCTGACCGCACAGCCCACGGTCGAGCTAGACGGAGATGAGCTGACGGTGAGTTCTGGCGCTACCACCATCGAGCTGCTCGACGACGAGGCGGCCAATCCCGACCTGGCGTTGACCGGCACCCGATGGGTTCTCGAGGCCTTCGGCGACCGCGCCGGCGATGACGGGATCGTCTCCAGCGTCCCCGCCGGCCGCCCGGCCACTTTGCGGATCACCGGTGCACGGCTGAGCTTCAGCGACAGCGTCAATAGGGGCACTGCGCGAGTTGTGGTTCGAGACTCGAAGCTTGTAATCACCAGAACGACGAGGACCCTCGCGGGCTGTGACGATTCCTGTGAGGCCCTGCAAATGGCCATCGCTGACGTCCTGAAGGGTGGTGCGGTGGCCTATTCCATCGACGGCGACCAACTCGTCTTGACCAAGGGCGACACCGCGTTGACCTATCGCGCGCGCTGACAGCGACAACGCCCCACCCCCACCTCTCGCTCGGACGAATCAAGGTGGAGGGATTGGCAATGCAGCAGCGTGCTACGTCGCGGAAACCAGGTCGAACTTGCCGCTGCGGAAGGCCTCGATGAACAGCGCGTGGTCATTGCGAGCCTTGCCGGCGTACTGGACACCGAACTCGACAAGCTCCTCGATGAACCCGTCGGCATCATCGCCGATCACACCGGCAATCGCATCCTCGGTCTGAAACTCGACGAGGTCCTCTTCGCTGTCTGTGTCGGAGACACAGTGCACCTTGGCGGTCGCACGACCGAGCCACTCAAGCACTGGCTCCATCTGGTCCGGCTCGGTGATGTTGCTCCAGCTGAGGTCCGCCTCATACGGCGACAGCTCAGCGACAACGTATCCCACACCATCGATGGTCGTGTGCCCGAGGAACGGGTCAGCGTGAACCTGCAGGGCCCGTTGGCTCACCACGGTTCGATGACCCTCATGCTCGAAATAGTCACCCACCAGCGAGGGGTCGACCACACGGCTTGGCGCCGGGATGTTGCCCTGTTTCATCACCAAGATGATGTCGTTCTCCAGTGCCTGGTTGTAGCCCTCGATCAGCACGTTGTACGACGGCAGCCCAGCGCTACCGATGCCGAAGCCCGTCTTCCCGACCACGTCCTTGATGTCGTAGAAGACATCGTGGGCTTCGCGCTTGGCCGCCGGAATCGTCTCGAGGTATCGCTTGAAGGCCCGCTCCACCTTGCCCCGCTCGGTCTTGCGTAGCTGGCGGATGTCTGAGTGAGAGGCGAACCGGCGCTCATGGTCAACCACCTCCGTTATGGAGTCGAGCAGGCTGATCCGAGTGCCTCGACGCGCCATCCTCAACACCTCGTGGATCGCTCCCTCGGTGTTGTCGAGTCGTAAGGCAAACGCCTCGTCGGTCGGATCGTCGACATAGTGCGCCACTTGCTCGACGTACGCCTTGAGGAAAACCGCAGACAGCTGGCGGATGTCGTCTTCGGGCAATGCCTTCTGCCATCCCATCAGCGCCAGGCTGGCGAGGAACCTGCGGAGGTCCCACGTGAAGTTGCCGATGTAGGCCTCGTCGAAGTCGTTGACGTCGAACACGAGCATGCCTTCGGAGTTCATGTACGTTCCGAAGTTCTCAGCGTGGAGATCGCCGTGGATCCAGACGCGGCTCGTCTTCTCGTCAGCGAAGGGGTCCTTCAACTTGACCATGTCGGCGTAGAATATGCAGGCGCTCCCCCGATAGAAGGCGAATGGGTCGGCGGCCATCTTGCGGAACTTCGTCCGGAAGGCGATCGGGTCGGCGGCCATCAGCTGCTCGAACGCGTCGCTCAGCACCTCGACGATCAGCGCGCTTCGTTTGGCGTTTGATGCGGGCATACTGGCTCCTGTCTCAGCGGCTGCCGCAACTTGGTGCGGCGACGGCCCGGATGATCCGTTAAATCAGCGGCCCAGCTCCTGCATCAGCGCGCAAGCCGCAGGTCGATCACTCGGCGCGGATTGATGGCTTGATAATAGGAGCCTGCCTGCGGCCGAACCTCGAAATGCAGGTGACAGCCGTCTGGCGCTCCCTCGTCCGAGGCCCGCGCGACGAGGTCTCCCCTGCCGACGCGGTCCCCGGGTCCGACGAACACCTTGCCGACATGGCCGAAGACGATATCGCGGTCGAGCCGGAAGTTACGAAGCCGAAAAGCCTTCCGCAGGCCATCGCAATGTCGAGGCCGTGGTGGAAACCGCGCTGGTCGGTGCAGAGCGACGAGGGCGGATAGTACGGGGCGCGGGTACAGCCGAAGTTGATCATCTTGCGGTGCTTGCCGTCGTACCACCTGGAGCGGTAGAAGCGGCTGTCGGCGACCCAGAAGCGACGACCCGCAACGCGTCCGGGGCTGGTTGGCTTGCTCGCCTGGTGCAGGTCGGACGACGGAGTCACGGCCAGTCTCGCCTTGGGATGGAGATCTGTGACAGCGTGCTGGCCCCCGCGCACGGCCGGAGCGGCTTCCCGCGCCAAACCAGGACTGCACGCTACGATCAGGCTGAGTAGCAGACCGGAGAGGAACTCCGCGTTAGT
>JACCSH010000294.1 GCA_013813125.1 Nocardioidaceae bacterium
CGCTGCGACAAGAACGGCTAGGGCTGGGCGTACGATTCGTCGAAACACAGCATCTCCCGATGTTGACCCCTGGATGCTGCACCAATCTGGTGATTTCAGTTATTGAACACTCACGGAGTGTCACTAATACTACATGAAAACGGTCAAGGGTGGGCAGAACTGGCGAACCTGCCTCTTTTGCCGTCGAAGTTGGCCGAGGGGCCCAACTGGGCGCGCTTAACGTCTCACGGACCCTGGCTACGGCGAGCATGCAGGGCAAGCCGCGGGACCACCAGATGGGCCGTCGGCCGCAAGCGATCCTGACCGGTTCCTGGTCATGTTGTAGCCAGCATCCGGTCTTCGGGTCGGCGTCGCGATCAGACCCCTGAGTTGGAAAAAGACTTCTCTAGGTTCATCTGAACGGTTTCGTCTTCGTCGCCGTATAGAAGGTGTCAGCGAAAACCCATTTTTCTCGGAGGCATCATGTTCGTCACACTCGCAAAAACCGTTGCCGTTACGACTTTCGTGGGCGGTTCGGTGCTTCTCAGCGCCGGTGGCGCTTCTGCCGCTCACTGCGTCGCGCCAGAAGGCGACTCACCTGGATTCTCCTACTTCGGCAACGACCATAACCAAGAAGCCACCCACATCAACGAAGGTGCCAACAACGGCGTGCATTCACCTGGCGCGTCAGACTGCCGCGACGTAACCGGAAGCCCGTCAGACCGAGCGCCTGGCAAGGCATAGCACACAGCCTGGAGAGTGGGCTACCCAGGTGGTGGTCGCCATTCCGAGGTACCTACCGAACAGGTAAGCGGAGTGCATCGGGTTCGCTGACGAGTTCAGGGAACGTCACCCGCGGACGTTGTGGGCGCAAAATGAGCGCTCTTAGCTCGGGCCGCCGACCTGGTGCGTTCGTGCAAGCGCCGTGGGATGCGGGCTCCGATGCTCGCGGTCGGCGACGGCGCGCTGGGGTTCTCGGAGGCGCTGCGTGAGGTGTTCCCCGAGACGAAGGAGCAGAGGTGTTGGTGGCACAAGATCGGCAACGTCCTGGCGGCCTTACCGAAGTCGGCGCAGCCGGGGGTGAAGAAGGCGCTGGCGGGAGATCTATAACGCCGAGGACCGCGAGCACGCGGAGAAGGCGGCCAAGGCGTTCGCGGACCCTACTCCGCGAAGTGGCCCAAGGCGGTCGCGAAGATCACCGAGGACCTCGACGCATTGTTGGCGTTCTACGACTACCCGGCCGAGCACTGGATCCACCTGCGCACGACGAATCCGATCGAGTCGACGTTCGCCACCGTGCGGCTGCGGCAGCGGGTGACCAAGGGGCCCGGCTCCAGGGCCACCGGACCGGCGTGGCGATGGCGTTCAAGCTGATCGAGTCCGCCCAGGCCCGCTGGCGTGCGGTGAACGCGCCGCACCTGGTCGCCCTGGTCCGCGCCGGCGCCACCTCCGAGAAGGACGTCCTCGTCGAACGACCCGACGAGCAAGCAGGAGGCGATCAGCAAGTCACATGACGCCGATCCCGGCCTTGACTGTTTCTCCCCGACTCTTGACCCGCTCCGCTACGCCCTACGATCGGCAGCCAGGGAGCGCGGGCCCTAGATGTAGCGGGAGCCAGGCGTCGAACGAGGATCATGACTGACCCGTCGATCAGCTGTCCGCGTTCTCACAAGGACCCGGGCCGACCGTTACTGCGGCGTGTCGCGGCGAGGACTCGTCATCGACGTAAACGTCTAGCGGTATGCAGCCCGGGGAGCGGGTCATCACAAAGCCTGACCAGAAGGTGACGGGACCGCCCGCACTGCTGGTATTCGATTTCTTTTCGCCCCTCGGGCACGCCACGAATGTGATGGTGTGGGCGATGCGGCCGGGTCCATAGACGAGCCCTGCCGTCCTTCGAACCTCTTCGGGGATCTGCACAGTCACCGCGTGACCGAGCTTCACAAGGACCGGGTACTTCGATCCGCCGTGCGCCTGGACCGTGGCCGCAGGTGTCGTTACGTTTCCGCCCGCGAAGACCAAGGGCCCGACGACGAGGTTCCGGGGGTCGGTGAACGCCTGCCCGAATTGCCCCCAAGATTGCATAGAGCAGTCCCGGATCACGCGTCGCGAATGCTGGCCTAGCGGACCTGTCGATGTCGGTCCATCAGGACTGGACGCTGGGCTCGAACGGGCAGTTGACGGCGAGGTCGCCCGTTCGTCGCTTGCCTGGTCCGGCTCCGAGCCACCGGTACAACCTGCGAGGAGCATGACGAACGCGGTTACACAGAGTACGGATCGCACAGTCGCTCTCCAAACAGGTATTACATCGAATCAGCGTAGTCGACTCGGGACACGATCGGGGGGTCAGAGCTTCAGGTCACCCGGGCAGTGCCGGCTCGTTCTGGCCGCCTCGATGAACTCAAGGGTGAACCGTTGGACCCACCGGTGAACCGTGACATGGTCAACGTGCACGCCACGCTCGGCAAGCAGCTCCTCAACGTCACGGTAGGACAGGCCGTAACGCAGATACCACCGCACTGCGAGCGAGATCACCTCCCGAGGAAACCGGTAACCAGCGAACACCGAGGGAGAAGATGAGGTCATGACGCCAGTCTCGTGCCCGACCCGATCGAGCAACGCAACAGCGCCCCCCATGACTGGTCATCCACATTCGTAGTGCAAGCGCGGTACACTGCTCTACGGAGGTGGTCACCATGCCGGCATCGGTCTCTTACCGGCTCGACCCGCATCTCAAGGACCGGCTGGCCAAGCGCGCTCATGATGACGGCGTCAGCGAGACGAGTCTTGTGACCCGGCTGCTTGACGAAGGCCTCAAGACGTCCGCACATCCCGGCATCGTCTACCGCCACGGCCCTGCCGGGCGTCGGGCGGCCGTGGCCGGCGGTCCGGACGTGTGGGAGATCGTGGTTGCGCTGCGGCACACACGCAAGCGCGGCGACGCGCGAGTCGGCGCGGCCGCGGAGCAGCTCGACGTCGCCGAACAGCTGGTGCGCACCGCAGTGTCGTTCGCCGCGGCCCACCCCGACGAGGTCGAGGCGATGATCCGGCGCAATGAGGCGGCGGCGGAACGCGCCGAGCAGGCGGCCCGAGAGCGCGAGCGCTTCCTCGCGTCGTGAGGTTCCTCATCGACGAGATGTTCAGCCCCGCGGTCGCCCGACACCTGACCGATGTTGGACACGACGCGCAACACGGCCGAGACCTCGGCCTCTCCGGCCGTACCGACGACGAGGTGCTCGATCGCGCAACGGCCGAGGACCGGGTCGTCGTCACCGAGAACGCCGTCGACTTCGTAGCCCTGCTCGACGCCGCCGCGAGTGCTGGAGCGGTCACGGCCCCAGTGGTCCTGGCGCTGAAGCGCACGCTGCCGGCCGGCGCCGGTGCGATGGCGCACGAACTGGCCAAACGGTTGGCCCGGTGGGCGGACGACCATCCCGACCCGTACCGCCACGTGCATTGGCTTACCTGACTCATGGGTCGATCTGAACCGGATCCGTGTTCCAATGATTGCGCCGGTTGCTCGTCTTGAGAGCGCCCCCGACTTCACAAGCTGACAGTGCGAGTTCGATTCTCGTCACCCGCTCCAACGAAAACCCTTATGGAATAAGGAATTCCGGCCCCTACCGGTCCGCCCGCAAGATCTCCGGATTGGCCCACGTGGGCCGCCGCCCCTGTTGACCGTCCTATGGCCCACGTTTGGCCCCCGATTATCTTCTCGTGGACGGCTAGACAGGGGATCGATGGGACTTGCCGGGCACTTCGTGCAGCGCGCCTTCCGAAGGATCGTCACGCTCCTCGGCTCTCGGGGAGGGCGGTTGGGATCGCCGGCGCGACACGTCCGGCGGCGACGAAGGGCGGCGTCGAGGTCCGCGGTGTAGATACGCACGTGCTTGGCGAGCTTGGCGAAGGCAATGCGGCGCTCCGCGATGAGGGCGGCGGACGAACCGCGGCTACGTCCCGAGACGTTCGGCCGCCTGATCGACGGTGAGCAAAGCCATCGCAAGATCCTCCTGTCCCGACGACGGGCATCTGGTGCGCGCGGCTGCCCGCGCCTGACCGTCAGGACTGGGGCAGCATGATTGAACACAATCCACCTCCGGAGGGCGTCAGAAGGATCCGGCGCGACAACACCTGATCCCTCGAAGGAATCTGATGGATCCCTTCTGGCACCTCCGGAGGTGTTTGTGAAGAGGTCGACTCAACTCATATCAGCTGGGGATCGGACAGGCTGGGAGGGGCGGCACTGGGCTTCGAATGAACCCTTGTCAGGATGTGAGAGGGATAGACACAGGGCCATGGGAGGTCCATGCTGAGGATCGGTGGGCAACGAGGCCCGCCCCGCCAGATGGGCAAACACTATGCACACTAAGGGACGACGACTCGGGTTGTTGATCGGTTTGGGGATGGCTCTGCAGCTGGTGAGTCCCATGTCCGCTGATGCTGCGAATAATCGCCTCTCAGGGGATGCGTATTACGACGCGGTGCAGTGTCCGGCCCCTCCAGCTGGTTATGAGGATTTCACCACTTATCCAGGACTTGTCATGACGGGCAGCCTCGAAGGCTGCTTGTATACGAAGGTCATCACGAGTAAGGCAACGCCGGGCGGCGTGTACCTGGAAAGCGGTGAGGAGGTCTTTGTCGGCAGCCTCGACGGCGGACCTGTGGGTACGTTCGCGACAACGTACAAGTTCGAGTCGAAGTTTGATCCAGACAGCGGGGTACAGCTTCACGGGCGCTGCCAGCACCCCATCGTTGAGGGCAGCGGCACGGGCGGATTTGAGGGTGCCAAAGGTCGGCTCGACTTCAAAGACATTATTGGAGAAACGGTCACCACGTACATCTACCGGGGTCATATCAGCCTCAGGTAGCCCACCGCTGGTAACTTGCGCGGACTTCGCTGGACGAGCGCCCAGGCGTACGTCGGACTCAACGAAACGTCTTGCTCGCGACTCCCTCGCGCAGGTAATCGCCGTGCTGAGAAGTCTGAGCGGCTCTGTTGCGTTGAGTGATCGGGTGGCATGGCGGAACGATCGGCCGGCGGGAAGTCAGATGGCGAGCGCCAGCTCATTGAACGCCGCCGGTAGCCGGTGATGGACCGGTGCGTCGGTGGCGATGTCGTAGTGGCCGCGTCTGAGGTTCTGGATGAAGGCGTGACCGGTGGCAAGGATCCGTGCTGATCGGAAGGTTTTGAGTCCGCGCATGGGCCGGAGCCGGGCTTTGAGCCGACCATGATCGGCTTCGACTCTGTTGTTCGTATACCGCTCGGTGTTGTGCAGGGCACCCGGGATGAGCTCGTCGAGGACCCGCGGGTAGGCAGGTGCTCGGTCCGTCGTCACCTCCACCGCCCGGTTACAGGTACGTCCACCGATAGACGGTGACGTGATCGACAATGACGCCGCGCTCGGCGAGCAGCTCCTCGACGTCGCGGTAGGACAGGCCGTACCGCAGATACCACCGCACCGCCACCGACATCACCTCCCGGGGGAACCGGTAACCAGCTAACGCCGAGGGAGAAGATTAGGTCATGACGCCAGTCTCGTGCTCAGCCCGATCGAGCAACGCAACAGCACCGGCCGACATGATCGGCACGAGCTCGTCGTCGATCTCGAAGATCTCCTGGGCCGGTCGGCGCGTCCGAGTGCTCCGGCAAGGTCGGTCCATGCGGGGTAGCTGAGCTTGTCCCAGAACTTGAGCAGGGGGCGGCAGTCTGCCGGAGTGGTCCCCGACAGGAATTCCGCGGACACCGGTGTGTTCGCGTAACGACCACCGTGTCGCTCGAGGAGCCCGAGTGCGACCATGGCATCGGCGCTGATCCGCGCCGTACGCGGCGTGAGACCCGTCCGGGCCGGCGGGCCGGCCAGGTCGGCCGGCCCCTCACCCAGACCTCGAACAGGCCCAGCTCAACTGGCCCGCGAACAGGTGCTTGCTGGCCATGAACCCCTGGGCGGGCTGAAAGCTCTGATCCGGGGTCACGGCATTCTCTGTTGGCCTCGCAGGGGCCTGGTGTGTTGTCATCATGCCCCAGCCTGCGG
>JACCSH010000290.1 GCA_013813125.1 Nocardioidaceae bacterium
AGGGTCTGCGACGAGGTTACGTTGATGGCCGGGTAGGCGAACTTTTCGGCCTTCGCCTTGTCGAGCATGGCGTTGAAGACCTCGGGCGTGGCGAGTGGCATGGGGACTCCGTCAGCAGATCAGCGATTACCGGTTGGGGACCAGTATCGCCTGATGTCGGCACCGATGCCATCTCGCCGTGGTGGCACTCAGACGCTCGGGTCAGGTTCTCGGTGTCCTTCCTTGAGTATTGCGTTCTGCCGGACCCAGGTGTGCATGGCAATCGCTGCTGCGGCGCCGGCGTTGATTGAGCGGGTGGAGCCGAACTGGGCGATCGACAATGTGTTCTCACACGCATCGCGCATCGCGTCGGTGAGACCCGGGCCCTCCTGACCAAACACCAGGACGCATCGCTTCGCCAGCTTCGCCGACTCGAGTGGCAGCGCGCCGGGCAGGTTGTCGATGCCCAGGAGTGGAAGGTCCGAGGCGGCGGCCCATGATGCGAGTTCGGCCACTGAGTCGTGGTGTCGAACGCGTTGATAGCGATCGGTCACCATGGCTCCACGGCGGTTCCAGCGTCTGCGTCCGACCACATGCACCTCGGCGGCGAGGAAGGCGTTGGCGGTGCGCACCACGGACCCGATGTTGAAGTCGTGCTGCCAGTTCTCGATCGCGACGTGGAACTCGTGCCTTCGCAGGTCGAGGTCGGCCACGATCGCTTCGAGCTGCCAGTAGCGGTAGCGATCGGAGACGTTGCGCGAGTCGCCGTACTGCAAGAGCTCGGGGTCCCAGTGCTGACCGGCCGGCCACGGACCTTGCCAGGGACCGACACCGACGTCGGCCGCAGTGGGAACGACGGAGGTGGACCTATCGGACAGCTCGGACACGAAGGCTCCTTCCTCGGGCTACCCTCATGAGGTGCTCCACGACCTCCAATCCGTCATGCTGCTCGACGGCCTGCTCGACCCGCAAACCTGGATTGACCGGTTCGGAGCGTATGCACTGTGGGGGGTAGCCCTCATCATCTTCATCGAATGCTGGCTGTTCCCGTTCCTGCCGGGTGACTCTTTGTTGTTTCTCATCGGGCTGCTCCTCTCCCAGTCCGACGAGGTCAATCAGCCCATCTGGCTGGCCTGTGTCGTACTCACCGCGTCGGCGGTGGCCAGCAACGTCGTGGGCTATCTCGTTGGGGCGCGCGTCGGCCCAGCCATCTTCAACCGACCAGACTCTCGGTTCTTCAAGCAGCAGCACGTCGACCAGACTTTCGCGTTCTTCGACAAGTACGGCAACCGCGCGATCGTCTTGGCGCGTTTCGTGCCAATCGTGAGGACCTTCATCACGCTTGCTGCTGGCGTGGGCAAGATGCCAATGAAGCGGTTCGTCACCTACTCCGCAATCGGCGGCGTGCTGTGGGCCACCGGAGTCACTCTCGCCGGCTATTGGCTTGGGCAGATCGACTTCTTGGAGCGCCACATCGACCTCTTCCTGATCGCCATTGTCGCCGTTTCACTTCTCCCCGCGGTGGTCGAGATCGTGCGAGCCCGGTCGGCCAGACGCGATGAGCGGTACGACGAGGAGCATGAGCGCCTCCGGGTGTTGCGGGACAAGGCCAACGAGCCCGCTGCGGACGAGGGTGACTCGTGAGCTGACACCGTTAGGCGATCGGTGCCTCCGGGTCGCAGTCGGCCAACAACTGACGACAGCGCCCGGCCTCCTCGGTGTCCCCGATGAGCTGAGAGGCAGTGGCGAGGGCAGCGACGGAACGGAGAAACCCTTGGTTCGGCCGGTGGAACCACGGGACCGGGCCGTAGCCCTTCCAGCCGTTGCGCCGCAAGGCGTCGAGCCCACGGTGATAGCCGACCCGGGCGAACGCGTAGCCGGTCAGGTCTTCACCGGCAGCAAGCGCGGACTCGGCCACGACTGCCCACGCCAGAGAAGAGGCCGGGTTGTCCCGTGCAAGCTGTTGGGGGTCGGCACC
Source organism: Nocardioidaceae bacterium (assembly GCA_013813125.1). Classification (GTDB taxonomy): domain Bacteria; phylum Actinomycetota; class Actinomycetes; order Propionibacteriales; family Nocardioidaceae; genus JACCZJ01. Next base: position 1,958 of record JACCSH010000290.1, read on the forward strand.
TGCATCGAGCGCCGCCGCAGCGGGGTCCTTGGGCAGCAGGGTTGGCGGTGGACCGCCGAGCAAGTTATCGAAAGCCATGCGCCATTGTGCCTCAGCACTTGCCGGACATCGGAGAGCACGACCTCAGAATCGTCCCCTGGTCGCTTCTGAAGCCGCGCTCCGATGAGGCCATTGTGCACGGCGAGCAACGGTTTGACTACGGAGTATTCGCAAAGTTTAGGTAACGACACGGCAAACTCCTTGAGCAGACGGCGTCGTTAGTCGTCGGCCGCCTGAGATGGCTGGGGCAGCGCCATGGTGAATGCCTGGG
>JACCSH010000023.1 GCA_013813125.1 Nocardioidaceae bacterium
GGCACTGAGACTCCCCTAGTATCTATCTTCGCCCGGCAACCTTCGAATCCAGGCCTCTCAACCGGAGTCTCATGCCGCTGCGACCTGACCAGATCGGCCAGCGGATTGTCGTGCGTCGCCTTCTTCCAGGCCAGACGGGACCGACTGGTGGACCAGCATTGACCGACGTGCTCGGAATCTTGGAGACGTGGGACGGCCTTGGGCTCTCGATACGCCGAGAAGACGGCGACCTCTTGCGCATCGCCCACGTAGACATCGTGGCCGCCAAACCGGTGCCGCCGCGCCCTTCGCTACGTCAGCGCATCCCCGCAGCTGACCTTCAGCGCATCTGCTCTCGCGGTTGGCAAGCGCCCGACCAGTTGGAACTGGGCGCCTGGCTGCTTCGAGCTGCCGGGGGGTTCACCGGCCGGGCTAACTCTGTCTTGGTCGCCGGCGAGCCCGCCCGTCCCGCCGACGCGGCACTCGAGCGAGTCAACCGCTGGTATGCCGACCGGGACCTGCCCGTGCTGGCTCAGGTCATCACCGGCTCGGACTGGCTGAGCGACCTCGAGGAACGCGGTTGGTTGCTCGCCCGGCCCGCCGAAGCCGACACGCTGGTACTGGTGGCTTCTGTGTCTCGAGCACTACGCGCGCACGCAGGTGCGCACCAGACCCGCACGTCAAGCCTGCGACACCCCCCACCGGTGACGTTGTCGCCTCGACTCACGGACGTGCCTGGCTCCGCTTGGATCAGCTGCTACGGGCGGGCGGCCGGGTTCGACCCCCAGGTCGTGCTGGGGGTTCTGACCAGTGGGGAACGCGTCGCCTTCGCCAGCATCATCGACCCCGCTGATGCACGCACTCCGCTGGCCATCGGCCGAGGCGTCGTCACCGGCGACTGGCTGGGCCTTGCCGCCGTCGAGGTCTCGGCGCAATCTCGGCGACGAGGGCTGGGCGAGGCGATCGTCGTCAGGTTGCTGGAGTGGGGTGCGTCGCATGGCGCCTTGTCGTCGTACGTCCAGACGATGTCTGACAACCCGGCAGCACTTGGCCTGTTTGAGCGCTTCGGATTTCGAACCCACCATGCCTACCGGTACCTGAGACCCCCAGACCGCGACAACCTCTAGTAAGGCGCTGTCAGCCTTGACACTGAACAGTGGGCACCGCTTCATAGCTGGAGTGAATCGTGTCGATCAACTCGCCTCCATCGGGACGTATCCTCACCCGCCTGACGTCTGTGTCGAACCCGTCAACACCGGGGCTCGGCTGGCACAGCGACCCGTTGCGAATCTCCAGGCCAGCATCAACGACGTCGTAGCGACCGTTGGACGCGACCTGGATGTCGTAGAACGGCAATCCCCAGAGCTCGACCGTGACATATCCACCGGTGGAGTCGCCTGTCGTGGTCGCACGTACGTAGACGCCCCGCGGGGTGGAGTTGCGGAATCGCAGGTCCCTTACGTCAGTGACCTGCGCATCGAGGCCCGGTGGAAACCGCTCCTGGTAGGAGCGGTTTGCGGTGCGCTCGAACTCCGACATGCCGGCGTTGAAGGCGGCGGAGAAGGTCGCGCTGGCCACGACGGAACGCGCTCCGGGCCCCTCCGTAAGCCCTGCACTGCGGACGAAGTCGAACTGTCGTCCTGGACCCACGACGGTACCGTCGAGGTTGCCCGCCTGCTCCACGACTGCCTTGCGCTCTGTCGCCTCAAAACGAACTGCTGACGAGGACAACCGCTGCTCGATCTGCAGTTCGTTGGCCTCGCGGGTCGTGAAGCCGGGCGGGGCAATCTTTGTCACGGCAACGGCACTGCGAGGACCGGGTTCCGTGACGGCTCGAAGCACTGACTCAGCGAGTGCCCGTGGCGTGACGACGTCGCCTCGGCGACCGGGAACGACTTCGGGCTCACCACTGTCGAACCGGAACTTGGCGTCGACCGGGCTGCTCGGAAGCGCGGAGATCTCCGCCCGGTTGCTGACGAACAGGCTCTTGGGGTCGATGGCCAGCCGCAGACCGGTCTCGTCGACCTTGGTGGCGAGGGATTGAGCGAAGTCGCCCGGTCGAAGCCGCAGACTGCTCCGGCCGACTGTTATGTCGACCGGAGCCGACGCGGCCCGACCCGCCACCCTTGCGATGAAGTTCGCCGCCTCGGTCGGCGTGATATGCGGCTGATGTGTGCGCAGCGGTAAGCGGACTGACGCTGAGCTGCGGGCAAACGCCGCGATGATGCGCTCACGGGCCAGTGGTACGTCGAGTTTGACGCCGGCATGACCCGGTCTCACCTGTGGCCCTCCGGACTCGAACGTGACTGCCGACTCCACGGCAGGTTTATCGAGCTTTCGTGCCAGCCGCTCGAGCCGCCGGTCCAGTGCGGCCTGGTCGACGGCGATGACGGGCCAGACATCGTCTCCGCCGAGCACGACCCGGAACATGTGTCGCGGGTCCCAACTCTTTCCGTCGAGTGCGCGATCGACGGTGGCGTCGATGTCGACTGTCAGCCCGGCTTTCGCCGGGTCGAGAGCGATTGGCTCAGCCGGTCCCCGGAGGCGGATCGGTTTCGCCAAGCGAGGCACCAAGGTGTCGGCCAGCTCAGCCTCGGCTTCAGCGGTCGTCATGTTGCCGAGGTCTATCCCCGCGACGGACGTGCCGCCCGGTATCCGGTCACCGGCGACCAAGTAGCCGACGCCGTAGAGGCCACCGAGCAGGGCCGTCAAACCGATGAAGAACAGGGCAGCAAAACGCAGGTCGTGAGTCTGCGGGAGGTTGTCGACGAAGACCTTGCGGCGGGGCCACGAACTCATGGAGGTCGCTGTCGCCAGCCTGCGGTTATGAACACGGCGGCAGTGGCCCCGAGCAAGAAACCGTAGCCGAACACATCTCCGGCGACGACGAGATCACCACCTGGGCCGCTGAGCACCAAGAGAAGGCCACCGATCCAGCCGGCGGCGGCTGCAAACCCGGCTGTTCTTGCCTGGGTTCGAGCCGCGTAGACCGTTGCAACCGATCCGCCCACGGCCAATATCATCCCCCACGGCAACATCATCTCGCCCGTGCGCCAGACGTGTCGAGAGACGAGAGCGGCGGCCACAGCGCTCAGGGCACCCAGAAGTGTTACTGCCACTACGAAGCCGCCGAGGAGGGCGGAGCCGGCGACAGTTCCCCTCCCTTTGCTCAGCGAACTCCCAGCCCCCGCGGGCTGATGTCTTGCCGGCACGGCCACCAGGGTCACGCCACACCGGCAAAGAGGTCACGCTCGCGGCCGATTCCAGCTGGGCTCACTGGGCCTTTGGCCAGCCGGTAGAACTCGGTGCCCCACACGGAGTTGCCGACGTTGTTGGACAAGGCGAAGAAGGGCCCATCAAGGGTGATCTGGGTGGCGTGAGCCGCCATGGCCGCCAGCTTCTTGTCCACGTAGTCGTTGGCGTCGATCTCGGTGGTCAGCCACTCGTCGGGAACGGCGAAGGGAGGCAGCGGGCCGTCGGGGTCCATCCCCTCGAAGGTGGTCATGTCACCGCTGTCCCTCAGCTGCCTCAGGCCATCGCGCATCCGGCTCTCAGACATGGCGTTCCAGTAGACCTTCGGCACGTCCCAGAAAGCGCCAAGGTCGGGGCGGTACGACGGCACGGCCGCCAGCACCTGGGCGTACATCGCGACGCGGTGGGCCTGGACGTGGTCAGGATGCCCGTAGCCGCCGCTCTCGTCGTACGTGACCAGCACCTGGGGCCGGATCTCTCGGATGATCTCGACGAGATGGTTCGACACCTCCGTGAGGTCGGCGCGCCAGAAGGTGCCGTCGCGGATGGTCGGCGGCGCTATGGCCAGACCCTGATCGTTGTAGGCCATGCCCGTGTCGCGATAGCGTCCCGCGCCACCGAGAAAGCGGGAGTCAGTGACGCCGAGCACGTCGAGCGCCTCCTTGAGCTCGCCAACCCGGTGCTCCCCTAGTCTGTCGTCGCGGTCTGATGCCAGTGCTGCCAGCGAGTCGACGAGCACCTCGCCCTCTTCACCGAGGGTGCAGGTGACAAGGGTGACGTGCGCGCCCTCGGCGACGTACTTCGCCATCGATGCCCCGTTGCTGATGGACTCGTCGTCGGGGTGGGCGTGAACCAGCAACATGCGCCGGTCGGAAAGGGAGGCTGCACTCATGGCCTGGATCCTACTTTGACCCCTCCGTGGGAGGAGTACGCTCGACGGGATCTGCCGCCCTCGACTCGAGGCTGGAGAGGATCTCAGGAACCCGGCCGCGCAGTTGGTCGAGATGCCTTCTCGTCCGATCAGGCTCGCCCACCCTGGCCAGGTTGAGCATTCCCGCATCGCCTGCTCGCTGACCGGTGGCGATCCGATCGATCGACTCCTCCAGGCGAGGCACGACGCCCCTCAGGATGTCGCGCGCATCAACGCCCCGACCATATTCCTGTGCCATCCGGCCAAGGCGGTCCGCCGCGTGGACGGCAGGGACCGGCTGGTGCAGAGGCACCCAGTTCCAGGCGGCGAACGCCAGGTCCTCGAGCCGACTGCCGGGTCCTGCCATGTCCCAGTCGAACACTCCAACCAGACGGTCACCCTCTGCGGAGGTGCTCGCTGCCACGTTGTACGGCGCGAAGTCGTGGTGGCACAGCACGCTGTCCTCCGCGTCGGACTGCCGAGAGGCGTTGCGCCATGGTCCGGGGTGGTCGAAGTCTGCGACCGAGTCGTGGTAGCGCCTCAGCCACCGCATCGCCTCGACCAGGAGAGATTCCGATGCCGTTTCAGCACTCTCGTCGATGACCCGTCCGGGCAGGTACGTGAGCACCTCCCGACCTCGACTGTCCAAGCCGAGTACCCGAGGGGTCATCTCCAGGTCGGTGTCAGCGACATAGTCGAGCAGAGCGTGCACGGCCGGCGTCCACGAACCCGTTGATCGACGTACGGTCGAACCAATCCGTACCGCTCCACCGACGTTCCCACCGGCCAGCCGCTGGCCGTCCAGCAGAACCTCGCGCAGCTCATCCAGGAAAGGCCGGTCCGCGGGCAGCCAGTCGACCTGGTCGAGCTCCTCAGGACCCAGCCATCGCGCCGCGTCATGCTCGTGCGGAATCGGGTCGCCACTGACTAGCCGGACCAGGTGAGCGGTCAAGGCGTAGCCCGGCTTGACCGTCGAGCGGCCAGCAAGCGGGCGGACGACCTCGACCCTGCAGCTGAGTTCCTCGTGCGCCTCGCGTACGAGTGCCTCCCCGACTGTCTCTCCCGGGTCGACTTTGCCTCCCGGGAACTCCCAGCCCCCTCGCACATCTGGCGGTCGAGTGCGTCTGGCGGCCAAGACCCTGCCCTCACTGACGAGGACAGCGGCAACCACCTCGATGACCTCAGATGCCATAGCAGCGAGCCTCGCACACCGGAGCGCGAAGTTGCCGTGAGAGGCTGCCCTGGCGAAGTGGCGACGAATACATCACATCGCTTTCACATCCGGTGTTTTCGCGCAAAGATTCAACTCGTCTCCACAACGCCGATGAGAGACAGATGCGGCTGAACCGACGCAGAGCAGGGAGGGTCGATGGGTAAGGCAGAGCCGCTGGAAGTGGCCCGGGAGGCGGTGGCCACACTGGCCTCAGCCGTGCAACGCCTTAGCAGCCACCACGGTGACACGCTGGGGATTCGCCGGCTCGTCTCCGACGTCGACAGGATCGTCGCCGATCTCGACGAGCTGGGTCCGCCGGCTCCCGGTCACCCACCCAGCCCCGCACCCGAGGAGCTCATGGAGATCCCTGACACGCCGTATGACGAGTCGATGTGGTCAGACGCGGAGCACGAGGGCTTCGGCGCGCCGGATCGTCGCGCGCCGTGACCGCCGTACGTGAGCTCGCCACGCCATCGTCGCGGCGGAGTCGGTGATGTCGACCGGAGTTCTTGGCCCTCGTCGTGCTGACATCGGCGCTAAGACGATGCGCCAGGACCGTTGGTGGCTGCCGCCTCTCACCACGTTCGTGGTGTTCGCCGCGTTCGTTCTCTATGCGACGTGGCGGGCCTTCGCCGGCGAGCACTACTACTCGTCGCCGTATCTGTCACCGTTCTATTCGCCGTGCCTGAGCGACAACTGTGTGGAGGGTTCGTCCGACTTCGGTCAGCCGTTCTCGTGGTGGCAGCTGTCTCCGGCTCTGTTGATCTTGATCTTCCCGCTCGGCTTCCGCATGACCTGCTACTACTACCGCAAGGCCTACTACCGGGCGTTTTGGCTGTCGCCGCCGGCCTGTGCCGTCGCCGAACCCCATCAGGGCTACACAGGTGAGAACAGGTTTCCGCTGATCCTGCAGAACCTGCACCGTTACTTCTGGTACGCCGCTGTGGCGGTGGCGGGCATCTTGACCTTCGACACGGTACTCGCCTTCCGCGACGAAGACGGCGACTGGGGACACATGGGCCTCGGCACGGTGATCCTGCTCGTCAACATCGTGCTGATCTGGCTCTACACGTTGTCCTGCCACTCTTGTCGCCATGCGGTGGGTGGCAGGTTGCGGCACTTCTCCAAACACCCGATCCGCTACCGGCTTTGGACACAGGTGTCCAAGCTCAACCAAAAGCACGCGCAGTACGCCTGGTTGTCGCTGTTCTCCGTGGCGATCGCCGACCTGTACATCTACCTGCTCGCCACCGGGCAGTTCGACGATCCCCGCTTCTTCTGAGTTGGAGCTCCCTATCCGTGACCGGTTCGCACGCCGTGACTGACGACAACGCCACCAGCCAGGCACCGATGGCAGGACGGCATCCCATGACCGGCAACCGCATGACCGAAGAGGTTGTGGCGGATGGGCACGGGTTCGAGGAGCATCACTACGACGTCGTGGTCATCGGCGCCGGGGGCGCCGGGTTGCGCGCAGCGATTGCCGCCTCCGACGCGGGGGCGAGTGTCGCCATCGTCTGCAAATCGCTGCTCGGCAAGGCTCATACCGTCATGGCCGAGGGCGGCATCGCCGCAGCAATGGGCAACGTGTACGCCGATGACAACTGGCGGGTTCACTACCGCGACACCATGCGCGGCGGCAAGATGCTCAACAACTGGCGGATGGCCCAGCTGCACGCTCAGGAGGCGCCCGAGCGAGTGCTCGAGCTGGAGGAGTGGGGCGCGCTCTTCGACCGCACCGACGACGGGCTGATCTCGCAGCGGGACTTCGGTGGGCACCGGTTCGCGCGGCTGGCGCACGTGGGTGACCGCACCGGGCTTGAGATGATCCGCACGCTCCAACAGCGGACCGTCGAGCTCGGCATCGACGTCTTCATGGAGTGCACAGTCACCGAGATCTTCAAAGACGGCGAACGCGTGTCAGGCGCCTTCGCCTACTGGCGGGAGTCGGGTCGCTTCATCGTCTTCCACTGCCCCAGCGTGGTACTCGCCACGGGCGGCATCGGCAAGTCCTACCAAGTGACCAGCAACTCGTGGGAGTACACCGGCGACGGACACGCGTTGGCCCTGCGAACCGGCGCCAGCCTGATCAACATGGAGTTCGTCCAGTTTCACCCGACGGGGATGGTGTGGCCGCCTTCGGTCAAGGGGATCCTCGTCACCGAGTCGGTGCGAGGCGACGGCGGGGTCTTGCGCAACTCCGAGGGCAACCGGTTCATGTTCGACTACATCCCCGAGTTCTTCAAGTCCGAAACTGCTGACAACGAAGCGGAGGCCGACCGCTGGTACGACGACAAGACCAACAACCGCCGGCCCCCTGAGCTGCTCCCCCGCGACGAGGTCGCGCGAGCGATCAACTCGGAAACCAAGGCGGGCCGCGGCTCTCCGCATGGCGGCGTCTTCCTCGACATCGCCTCTCGTCGTACCGCCGAGTTCGTCCGACGCCGGCTGCCGTCGATGTACCACCAGTTCAAGGAGCTGGCCGATGTCGACATCACGGCCGAGCCGATGGAGGTGGGACCCACCTGCCACTACGTCATGGGCGGGGTCGAGGTTGAGCCGGACACCGCGGTCAGCATCGTTCCCGGCCTCTACGCTGCCGGCGAGGTTGCGGGCGGGATGCATGGGTCGAACCGGCTAGGCGGCAACTCGTTGTCCGACCTGTTGGTGTTCGGCCGCCGGGCCGGGCTCAACGCGGCGTACCGGGCGATGCGTCTCGGCGCCGACCGTCCACGGGTGAGCGATACCGACGTTCGCGAGGCAGCGGCACACGCCCTCGCGCCTTTCTCGGTCGGCGGGGGCGAGAACCCGTACACGATCCAGCATGATCTGCAAGAGGCGATGCAGCGGCTGGTCGGGATCATCCGCACCGCCGACGAGCTGACCGAGTCACTGGCAGAGATCGAGACGCTCAAGCGCCGAGCTGAGGGCCTGACCGTCGAGGGGAACCGCCACTACAACCCGGGCTGGCATCTGGCACTCGACCTGGTCAACATGCTCACCGTCTCCGAGTGCATCGCCAAGGCGGCGCTGGAAAGGCAGGAGTCACGCGGCGGACACACCCGCGACGACTTCCCCGCCACCGACGACTTCTGGGGTGAGCGCAACCTCGTCCTGAAGCAAGGCG
>JACCSH010000036.1 GCA_013813125.1 Nocardioidaceae bacterium
TCGATCCACGGCCCGGCCGACCAGCCATGGTCCGACCGTTAAGGGCAGCTGCCACAAGATGCCGACCAGGGTGGCGCTGGCGATGACGGGTGCTTGCTGTCGCAGATGCCACAGCAGAAATCGCATCGGGGAGCTGAGGTCCGGCGCCGACGTGGGGGTTTCCCCGGGGAGCGTATGGAAGACGCTCACCGGTGGGGGAAAGTTCTGCATCGCATGTCGAGGGTAGGTGCCGGGCGTTGGGGAGTCGAAGGGGTTTAGGAGGCGCGGCATCTAGGGTGACAGCCGGAGGCATACGGCGATCCGGACGGAGGTTAGGTCGAGATGATCAAGACGACGCCCTTCTACCAGCGCCTTGCTGAGCTGAATCGAAGTAGTCTCTGGGGCCACGTTTCTTCCGGCACTCCGAAATCGCGTTTTTCCTCCCCTCGGCCCGCCCGAACCTAGTGGCATGAGTTGCACTGCGCCAGTGGAATGCATTCGTCGCAAGTGGAGTCGCGGTGTTCTTGCCCGCACGTGCTTCCTCTCGGATCTCGGGGGCACGGGGGCGGGACGCGCGGACGTTCACCAAGGCGCACCGGGCAGTTTGGGTCCGACCGAGCCGGCAGGGTAGTCCTGCAGGTTCGGCACCCCCGTGCGCCAGCCGCCTAGCACGGAGTCGATGATGCGCCAGCACTCCTCAGCCTCGTCGTCGCGCACCGTGAGCGTCGGGTTCCCTGCCAATACGTCTCGCAGTAGCTGAGCAGATGCCGGCATGAGCTGGCGGGGGCGCATGACCTCGAGCTGGACAGGCTCGACTCCCGGCAAGCCGCCCGGTCCCGTCACGCGTAGCTCGAGGGTCACCCGGTCAGGCGCCATGTTCAGGCATAGGACAGCTGGTGCACCGGGCAGGAGGCCCAAGCGTTGTGCCCGAAAGTGGAGCGCAATTCGGCGACGTGGCTGGCCCAAGGCCTTGCCCGTCCGCAGCAAGAATGGAACCCCGCGCCACCGGGGTGTATCGACGTTCAGTTGCACGCACGCGTAGGTCTCCGTGTCTCGGGACGGGTCGACGCCGATCTCTTGCAGGTAGCCGGGCAGCGCCCGTCCCTGAACCTGGCCGGTGGTATAGCGACCTCGCACCGTCCGGATGGCAACCTCGCTGGGGCTGAGGGCATGTACGCGACGCAAGGCGGCCACCTTTGCCCCGCGCAGACACCGCTCGTCGAGAGCCACAGGTACCTCCATTGCGACGAGCGCCAGAATCTGCAGCAGGTGGCTCTGAACCATGTCCTTGAGCGCACCAATCCGGTCGTAATAGTCGGCGCGGCCAGCGACGCCGCCGGTCTCTTCCCACGTGACTTCAACGCACTGCAGGTGCTCCCGGTCCCAAAGGGGTTCGAAGATCGAATTCGCGAACCGCAGAGCTAACAGGTCTTGTACCACCTGGTGGTACAGGAAGTGGTCGACGCGGAACACGTCCTGCTCGTCGACCACGGTGTGCAGCAGGCGGCTCAGCTCGCGCGCCGAGGCGACGTTCTCCCCGAAGGGCTTCTCCACCACTATCCGGCTGCCGGGCGCGATGCCTCCGTCCTCGAGGGCCTGTACGGCCGGTGTGTAGACGGAAGGCGGAAGGGCTAGGTAGGCGATGACGGGTCCCGCCCCAAGCGCAGCACGCAAATCTGGCCGCTGTTCGAGGTCGGCTTGCAGGTAGTCCAGGCGGCCCACGAGCGCTGTGCGGTCGAGCGACTCGACCGACGGTGCGTGTTCTGCCAGACGGAGTGCGGCTAGGTCACGATAGTTCTGACTCGTGAGCGGCTCGCGCCCGACACCCAGGACGCGAATCGTCGACGGTAGACCTCCGTGGCTGAGGAGGTAGGCGAGGGCGGCAAGCAAGTGACGGGTGGCAAGATCGCCGACGGCGCCCAGGATGACGAGTCGGTCGATCACTGCGCCGCTCGCTTCGGGTCGTCGGGCAGGGGCAAGGCACCACCGTATGCCGAGGCTGAATCTTCAGCTGTAGTGACCCCTACAAAGCATCCGCGAGGTGAATAGCCGGTGTTGCCAGAGTAGAATCCCGCCTAGGCGCCAGCTTGCGCCGTCCCTTGCCTCAACGCCAGGCTGCTCAGCGGCTGCGTCCCTACCACGTCCACGTGCTGCAGAACGTGCGAGCAGGAGTGCGAAAGTGTCCCCTCACGACGCGTTCGCTGACGCGGTCATCCTCGCCGCTGGAAACAGCACCCGTATGGAGGGTTCCGACAAGTTGCTCATGCAGGTCGGTGAGTTGCCGTTAATCGCATGGGCGGTCGGCGCGGCCGCCAAGGCTGAGACCGTTCGTCGAATCATCGTCGTGTCGCACCCAAACCGATCCGAGGCGCTGGCTGAAGAGGCGTGGATCCGCCAATTCCAAGCAACCGTAGTAGTTGGGGGCCGTCGCCGACAGGACTCGGTGGCGGCTGGTGTCGATGCCGCCGACGGAGAAGTCGTCCTGATCCACGACGGCGCCCGCCCCCTGGCCACTCCCGCCCTGTTTGACACGGTGGCCGAGGCAGCGCGGAGGCACGGCGCTGCCGTGCCGGTCGTGGCAGTCCCAGAAAGCATGCGCCGGGTGGTGGACGGGAGAATCGTCGGGGTTCTGGACCGAACTGACTTGTATCGGTCCCAGACTCCTCACGGAGCGCAGCGTCGGCTGCTCCTGCATGTCTATGCGAGGCAGGACCCCCGCGGAGCCGAGACGTTTATCGACGAAACGGCACTGGTCCAGTCTGCAGGCCTACCCGTGTTCACCGTGACCGGCGAACCGGCCAACCTCAAAGTGACCCTGCCCGGGGATGAGCAGCTGGCGTTCGCGCTGCTTGAAGCACGCGCGAGAGCCGCTGACATACCCTAGGT
>JACCSH010000051.1 GCA_013813125.1 Nocardioidaceae bacterium
CCTGTCCACCCTTGACAAGGAGGCTGTACTCGTAGTCGATGATGAGCCGCAGGTGCGGGCTCTCGAACTGGTAGTAGATGGGATCGCCTTCAGCAGTCGGCTAATCGACCGTTGCCTTATCGAACGGTCGGTTGGCCGTTCATCAGAGTCGAGCGATAAACCGGCCGCTCAGCCGACCACCGACCTGAGCAGTTTCGTCTGCGCCAACTGCTCAACCGACCACGGACCCAAGCGGTTTCGTCTGCGCCAACTGCTCAGCCGATGCCGTACGTCGATCCTGCCAAGGCGAGGAGAACCAAGACTCGAGACGGGCCATCACCGGGGAGGCAAAAGCCCAAAACGCGATGCCCGCCGCCAGAGAGGCGAACATGGCGAAGAGAGGGTAGTCGTTCTCCCAATGCGGGTAGACGAGCCAGTGAACGAGGTAGATGTGCAGGGAACTGCTGGCCAGTACGGACAGGGGCCGGGTCAAGACCGCCGGCACCTTGACAGTCGGCACCCAGACGAGCAGGCAGAGACCGACCGCTACCGCGACTTCTCTGGCCGGGTCTTCGAAGAACCCGGAAACAGCAGCCATACCCGCAAGCGTCACCAGCAGCCGCTGCCATCGGTAGGTCGCCTTCGCGCTCGCCCAGCCGAGGGCGAAGAGCCAAAAAACCAGGTGAGCGGTGTGGATGCGGTCGGGACCAGTGTCGAGGCGGACGACGTCGTACCGCCAGAGCAGGCCCACCGCCAGGGCAGCCAGCGCGGTCTCGAATCCGAAGCGATGCTCGAATCGGCTGACAGCCGGAATGGCCATCACAGCTGTCACGGCGACCAAGCTGTAGACAAGCACTTCGACGAACCAGTACTGCCATTCGGGAGTCCATCGGTCGGGACCGAGGATTGCGTTGAGCAGGAAGATGTTCGCTCCGCTGTAGTTTTCGGTCAGCACATAGCCCACGGTGATGCAGGCCATGCTCGGCACCACGATGCGCGCGATGCTGCTCAGCTGGTGCCGAAGCCGCTGGCGCGGACTTGTGCGGGTCAACTGGAAGCGAGCGAGGTTGAAACCCGCCACGGCAAGCAGCACGTGCGCGCCGCCAAGAAGGGTGAAGACGTTGGCGTGGGAGCCAACAATCGTCACGATCGCAGCGGCGCGCAGAGCGACGTTGGTCTCGATTGATCGCCATCCGGCCGCTGCTCTGGGCCGGGAGGGCGCAAGGTCGCCAAGGCGGGTAATGTGCCAGTCGGGTGGCAGGTGACCGAGCAGCTCCTCGAGGCGGATGCTCATTTCGACGTACGACAGCGAGTCTCCTTCGAGGCTGACGAACGTGTCATCCGGCGTGGCGTCCGGCCGAGCGAGGATCTCCGCGAAGAGGCCGCACACGGCGGCGGTATCAACCCGGGCTTGGCGGGATCGGGGCGTCTCACTGCGCTTGTCTGCCAACCCTCTGCTGCGCTCGCCAGCCGCTTGTCTCGCAGGAATCGATGCGTCGTCGCCGTCACTGCTCGTTCCCGACTGTGCGCGGGCGATAGCCGCAACCGCCTGGTAGTCAGGCTTGCCGTTCTCGAGTCTTGGCAGCTCGTCGAGCGGACAGATTCGGGCGGCGCAGACCGGAAGACCGCATCGTCGGGCCACCAGGTGCTGAAGTTCGGCGACGCAGTGTCGGCCCTCCACGCCGACAACCAGCTCGTCGTCGGCTTCGAAACAGCAGGCGACCACACCATCGACTCCGAGTTCGGCCTCGACCTGCTGCAGGTCGATGCGCAACCCAAACAGCTTCGCAAAGCGACTCCGACGGCCGACGAGCTCGAACATGCCGCTGCTGGTGCGCCGCGCGATGTCACCGGTGCGCAAGACGCCCACCGTCCGGCCGAGCCGCAGGTCCGATGACTTCTCCGCGTATCCGAGCATGACGTTGGGTCCGCTGTAGACAAGCTCTCCGACATCGGCCCCGGCCCCGTCTGTGATTGGCTCGAGGTGGAATTTGCCACCGGGAACAGGTACACCGATGGACGCCGCGTGACTTGTCGCCAGATCTGGCGGCAGATACGCCATCCGGGCAGTCGCCTCGGTCTGGCCGTACATGGCGAAAAACTCCCAACCTTTCTCAGCGCCCAGCCGCGCGAACCTCTCGACCTTGTCGGCGCCAAGGCGTCCACCGGCTTGCGTGACATAGCGCAAGGAGGGCAGCCGCATGCCGGCGAAACCTCCGCGGTCGAGCAAGTCGAATGTGTGCGGCACGCCCGCGAAGGTTGTTGCACCGTGGTGTCGAAACAGGTCCCAGCAGCAAGGGTCGACAACGGAGAGGTCGGTGAGGATGACCGCTGCTCCACGCAAGAGGTGGCTGTTGATGACCGACAGCCCATAACAGTACTGAATTGGCAATGTCGTGACTGCACGGTCGGTCGGCCTGATGTCCAGGTAGGTGGCGATGGCTTCGGCGTTGGATTGGAGATTCGTCTGGGACAGCCGCACGAGCTTCGGCGAACCGGTTGATCCCGACGTACTGAGCAGTAGCGCCAGTTCCGGGTGCAGATCGTGTGCCGAGCCACTGCGCCGATCACGTATCGCCCACCGTCCGGCGATCTCGCCCACGACGACATCTGGGTCATATGTCGAGATCAGCGCCTCGAGGCGATTCGCGTCCTGCCCGGACGCCAGCAGCACTGGATGACCTGCTGACAGCGCAGCCAGATATGCCACCACCGGGTCGAGCTGGTTTCTGCCTTCCACCAAGACCAGCCGTCGTTGGCTGCCAAGGCGTCGTGCGGTCGCGTCGACTCGGTCAGCGAGCTGGCGGTAGGTGAGTTGCCCGTCTGCGGCGAGGATCGCAACCTGGTCACCGAACTCGGCGAGACGCGCGGCAAACGGCGTCGTCGTCTCTGCGACGGCGGTCGAGCGGTCCGACATAGGGAGATGCTAACTTAGGTAAGCCTTACCTACAATTCTTGACTGCCAGCGGCCCAACTCGTGCGGGCCGGTTTGACGTGTGAGACTTCCATCGCGACAGTTCTCCTGGTCTCTACGACTTGAGGCTGCGGGCCGTTGCGGCCCGCTGGCGGCTCGGGAGGTCACCACCGGTGACAAGTCATACCGACGGGTCTGGCAGTTCCGACCCCGTGGGCATCCAGCGGCACTGGGTTGATGCCAACGACCAACCGCAGACCGTGTCGGACCAGACGATCGCGCGCCTGCGCGACCTGATTGGCGAGCCTCCACCGGATCTCGAATCGACAGCCCCGCTCGTCACACGACCCCGTGGTGATCTGGGGCAAGCAGGCTTCGAGGTCACCGTCACCTGTGAGGACGGACAGACGCGCAGTTTCGCTGGCGTGGTGCCCGACGACTTCCCGCTCGGCTATCACCAGTTGCACACTGACGACGGCCGCAGTCGCGGGCTGATCGTCTCGCCAGGTCAGTGTTGGCTCCCGGAGAGTTGGCGGGCGTGGGGCTGGGCAGTCCAGGTGTACGCCGCTCGCTCCCGTTCGAGTTGGGGCATCGGCGACCTGGCCGACCTCAAGACGCTGCGGGAGTGGTCGGAGTCGATTGGCGCGGGATTTCTGCTCATCAACCCCTTGCATGCCGTGGCGCCGTCCGGCGTCCAGGAGACGAGCCCGTACCTTCCAGTGACCCGTCGCTACCGGAATCCGCTGTACCTGCGGATCGAAGACGTGCCCGGCGCCGAGGGGCTCGACCTGTCGGATCTGCAGGCTGCGGGGCGGGCCCTCAACGCTCGTGAGCTGATCGACCGAAACGAGGTATGGCGGCTCAAGTCCACCGCGCTTCGTCGTATCTTCGAGCACCAGCCGAGCGGTGGAACGCCAGCGGTTCCTGACCGCTTTTCCAGCTGGCGTCGCGAGCAAGGTAGAGCACTCACTGACTTCGCCGTCTGGTGCGTGCTGGCGAAGCTTCACGGTGCCGACTGGCGCTGCTGGCCAGACGATCTGCGGGACCCGAGCGGCCAGGCAGTTGCCGCGGTAGCCGAAACGCATGCCCATGAGGTCGAGTTCCATAGTTGGCTGCAGTGGCTACTGGAGCTGCAGTTGCAGGAGGCGACGGGCACGCTGACCGTCATCCAGGACCTGCCGGTTGGAGTCTCCGCCGGGGGGGCGGACGCCTGGGCCTGGCAGGATCAGACAGTGGCCGGGGCATCTGTCGGTGCACCCCCTGACGCGTTCAACTCCATTGGCCAGGACTGGGGATCTCTGCCGATGCATCCGTGGCGGCTGCGAGAACGAGGCTACGACTCCTTCATACAGTCCATCCGTGCATCGATGGCCAAGGCTGGTGGCTTGCGCATCGACCACGCGATGGGTCTCTTCCGACTCTGGTGGGTGCCGGAGGGGAAGTCGCCGCCCGCCGGCGCTTACGTTCGCTATCCCAGCAGCGACCTGCTCGACATCGTGGCGCTCGAGAGTCATCGAGCCCAGGCGGTTGTCGTCGGGGAGGACCTCGGCACCGTGGAGCAGGGTGTGCGACAGACGCTGGTTGAACAGAACCTGTTGTCGTACCGCTTGCTCTGGTTTGAAGAGTCTGAGCCGTCGCGATGGCCGGTGGGCGCGATGGCCGCGATCACCACCCACGACCTACCCACTGTGGCTGGGTTGTGGCTCGGCACCGATCTGGACGAGCAACGCCGTCACCTTCCCGAGTCTGAGGACCACCTGCAGAAAGGGCGGCAGCGGCTGCTCAGGAAGCTATTGCCAGCACGATTGGATTCCGATGCCACTGGGGAGGAGGCGGTCGTTGCCGCGCACCGGCTGCTCGCTCGGTCGCCCTCGACATTGTTGTGCGCCACCCTCGACGACGCCGTGGCCGCGGAGCGCCGACCCAATCTTCCCGGTACGACCGACCGTCCCAACTGGTGCCTGCCCTTGCCCGTGTTCGTGGAGGACCTGCCTGCTCATCGTCTCGCTGGAGAGGTGGCTGACATCCTGCATGAAGCGGTGCGTCCTCCACTCCCCACCCGTAGCGAGGGATGACGTCTCGAAACCCGACAAACTGGGTATTACCTACCGTAATTGGTAGTAGACTATCTGTCAGCAATGAAACACCTCGACTAAAGGCAAACCTGTCGTAAGGCAGGGACGCAAAGCCACGGGACCCTTGAGCCGGTCAGCCGGGTTACCGAAGGGAATCTCACCGTGCCATTGTCTCGCCGAAGGATGCTCGCTGGAGCCACTGTCAGCGGAGCCGCCGCAGTGCTGACCGGCAGTCCTCCACTGGCGCGAAGCGCATCCGCCGCGGCTCCCGCGCCGAGGCCCAGTTCGGGCCAGGCCGTGCAGGCCGAGTTGGCGGCGATCGCGCCCTACCTGCCGCAGGTACGGCCGTATCCCGCCACCAAACTTCCCTCGTCCAGAACCCGGCAGATGGCGAATCGCTTTGCCTACGGCTACACCCCGAAGCTGCGCCGCGAGATGAAGGCGGCCGGAGGGCCAACGCAATGGTTCGAACGCCAGCTTCGGCCCGGGAGTATCGCCGACGACTACGCCGACTCGATGGCCTCGTGGTTTCCCTACCGCGACCTGTCGGCGGCCCAGCACTTCGACCTGGCCGACACCACCAGCGGCCACTTCGCCGCGGTCACCGGCAACCATGCGCGCTGGACCCTGTTGCGCAGAACCTACTCAAACCGCCAGGTACACGAGGTGATGAGCGAGTTCTGGCTCAACCA
>JACCSH010000083.1 GCA_013813125.1 Nocardioidaceae bacterium
TTCCTTCCCGTCGTACGACGTCTGCTCGACAAGACGCCACCAGACGGTCAGCGACTGCTGTTCTCGGCAACGCTGGACGCCGCTGTGGACGTGCTTGTCCGGCGCTTCCTCACCAATCCCGTCACACACAGCGTCGACTCTGCGCAGTCGCCGGTAGCCGCCATGTCTCACCACGTGCTTCATGTCGCTGGAGATTCCAGGGTGCCGGTGCTGGTGGATCTCACCTCTGCCCCCGGCCGCACGCTGGTGTTCACCCGGACCAAGCACGGAGCCAAGATCTTGGCTCGCAAGCTCACGGCAGCGGGCGTCCCTGCGCTTGAGCTGCACGGGAACTTGTCGCAGAACGCCCGGACCCGCAACCTGACCGCTTTCTCCGACGGCACTACGAACACCTTGGTGGCCACGGACATTGCAGCACGGGGCATCCACGTCGACGACGTGTCCCTCGTCGTACATGCCGATCCGCCCGTCGAGCACAAGGCGTACCTGCACCGATCGGGCCGCACGGCTCGAGCCGGCGCCGAGGGCACAGTGGTGACCTTGATGACCGACGCCCAGGTGTCAGACGTCCGCGACCTCACCCGCAGAGCGGGTATCAAGCCGATGATCACCAGACTCTCGGCCGGCCACCCGCTGCTCGCCCAGATCGCCCCCGGAAAACGTGAACTCGACCATCGGGCGGCCATCTCGAACCTTGACGATCGTACTGCCAAGAGAAGCGGTACTCGGCGAAGTGGTCACGGTCGCGGTAGTAGGCGTGGAGCAGGGGAGGCTGTGCGCGGCGGTGCCGTGGGCGGCTATTCGTCCGACGGCACCGCTAGGCGCTCCCCGGACCAGCCAGCTCGACACAACAACGGCGCGGCAGGGAGTCGCAGGCAGACATCGCGCCAGCGAGGTTATGGCGGATCGGCTGCGCAAAGTGCATCCAGCGCGGCTGCATTCTCGGCGCAATCACGGCCCGCCCCGCGCCGCAGAAACCGTTAGTAGTCGCCGGACCCGCGCCGCGAAAACCGTTAGTAGCCAGTGCCTGTCTGAATGTGTTCTTTGTGCCCGATCGTGAGTAGAGTGCGAACGGAAGCTACCGGTCCCGAACGCAGCGACGCTCGCCATCGCTCGACTCGTTGGCCCACGGGAAGACGACGTCGAAAATCAAGAGCAGGGATATGACCAGCCAGAACGAGCTCGTCGCGATGATGCGGGAAATAGCCGAGTCTTTGCGTGCCCGTCCCGAAGATGACGACACCTTGGCAACCGTCACTCGTTTGGCGAGCGAGAAGCTGCCAAACGTCGACTTCGCCAGCATTTCGCTCCTCTCGCCAGACGGTGTGCCGGAGACCCTCGCGCCCACCGACGAGGTGATCCTCCAGGCCGACTCCATGCAGTACGAACTCGGGCAAGGGCCCTGTCTCGACGCGGCCCAGTCCGGAGTGACGGTGCGTACCGCAGACGTGGGTTCCGATGAGCGGTGGCCCGAGTACGGTCCCAGGGCTGCCACCCTCGGGGTCGCTGGGCAGATGGCGGTGCACATCTACGCCACCCGCTCATCCAGCGCAGCTCTCAACCTCTACTCGGCCACGGCGGGCGCATTCGACGACTCGATGCACATTGCGGAGCTGTTCGCTTCTCACGCGGCGGTTGCCCTGGGATTCTCCCGCAGTGTCGAGACCCTCAAAGAGGCGCTGGGGACGCGAAACGTCATCGGTCTCGCGATCGGCATGACGATGGAGCGCTACGGTCTGGACGAGGAACGAGCGTTCAGCTTCTTGGTGCGGGTATCTCAGACGAGCAACGTCAAGCTCCGAATTGTTGCCGAAGAGATAGTTCGGCAAGCAAGTTCCGGTGAGAACCGATTGAATGAGGCCGCTCAGTCGGGGCACTAGAACCTGAGGGTTACGCGTTGCCCGGGGGCGGTTGCGAAGCCCAGGCCCTGATGGTGAGAAGCCACTCATCAGGGCCGCCCAATGGCTGGTATCAGGGCCGCCGATTGGTGGAAGTCGAGGCGCCGGAATGACGCGATGCAGAGCGAAGTCACCGCTCGTGGTCCCCTGGTCACGCCTGGACAGGACGGTGACCGCGTCCACTCTGAATGGGATCCGGAAGCCAACATTTGAAGCGCTCAAGTGATCAACGCCTTGAGTAAACCGACGCAATCGGGGCACAGGACGCGGCAAGGTTGCCGCACCGCCCCGGAGCGTCGGCAAGCTAGGCCCGGGTGTTGAGACAACGAGAGCACCAGGGCCGCCGCCGCTCCAAACCCCGCGACGACGTGGCAGCGTCGGCTGACCTTGCCGTTGCCGCCTCGGCGCCGGATCGTGGCGAGATTTCGGCAACGCCGTTGCGGGTTTGGAAGAATGAACCAATGCCACCGCGAGTGATCTCGGTCCATGTCGGCCAGCCCGTTGTACATCCAGGGCGGCTCGGGCGCACGGCCATCGAGAAGAAGTCTGTCCTCGGGCCGGTCAGGGTCGAGCAGTTGGGCATCGAAGGCGATCAGGTCGCCGACGTGAAATATCACGGTGGCATCGACCAGGCGGTCTACGCATTCACACGGGAGGATCTCGACCTTTGGGCCGAGCGTCTGGGTGGTGAGCTTCCAGACGGAATCTTCGGCGAAAACCTGACCACTCAGGGTATCGACCTCAACGAGTCGTTGGTGGGAGAGCGGTGGCAGATCGGCACCGTCACCTTACAAACCGCCCTCATCCGCCACCCCTGCAACGTCTTCCAGCGATGGATGGACTCGAGAGGTTTCGACAGCACCCGCTGGGTCAAGCGATTCACCCAAGAGGGACGCGCCGGGGTCTACCTCAGGGTGCTGCAGCCCGGGAAACTGGCGGCCGGCGACGAGTTGACCGTCGTATCACGACCTGATCATGGTGTGACCGTGGGCCTGATGTTCCGTGCGCTGACGACCGAGCGCGAGCTGCTTCCGGGCTTGCTTGACGTGGGCGACGACCTCGCCCCTGCTGCTCTCACAGCGGTGCAGAAGTATGTGGCCCGCACATGACGCAGGAGTGCCGCAGCTGCCGGGCACTCACTTCGCAGCGGCGGCGCGTGCGCTCTGGAGGCAAGAGCTACCACTTGGCCGCGGCTCTGCTCTACGGTCATCTCTATGGTGAGCAAACGAGACGCTGACTCGATCATCGCCAACCGAGCCAGCACTGTGGGGCGCATGTTCTTCGATCGGGTTGAGAAGAGCCGTGACCGGGAGGCCTACAGCTATCCAGCAGGAAACACCTGGAAATCGGTGACGTGGGGTGAGGCCGCCGATCAGGTGGTCCGTCTCTCAGCCGGCCTGATCGCACTCGGCGTCCAGCCTGAACAGCGCGTGGCCATAGCCAGTGGCACTCGCTTCGAGTGGGTGCTCGCCGATTTGGCCATCATGTCGGCCGGAGCAGCCACCACAACCGTCTATCCCTCGACTATTCCCGAGGACGTGGCTTTCATTGTTGGCGACTCAGACTCTCACGTGGTCTTCGCTGAAGATGACGAACAGATCGCCAAATTGCGTAAGCAGCGACCTGAGCTACCCGCTCTGACCAAGATAGTGACCTTCGACGGCACGACAGACGGTGACTGGGTCATCAACCTGCAAGACCTTGAAGCGCTGGGAACTGCCCTGTTGGCAAAATCACCGAACGTCGTCATGGACCGGGTCGCAAACACACGCCCCGACAGTCTCGCGACCTTGATCTACACGTCGGGTACGACGGGAAGACCCAAGGGCGTGCGACTGCGCCACTCGTCGTGGACCTACGAAGGGGCAGCCGTGGACGCTCTGGACATCTTGTCCGTCGACGACGTCCAGTTCTTGTGGTTGCCGCTGGCACACTCCTTCGGCAAGGTCTTATTGATGGCTCAGCTCGCTGTCGGTTTCTCCACAGCCATCGACGGCAGAGTCGACAAGATCATCGAGAATCTGGCCGTCGTGCGTCCCACCTTCATGGGCGCGGCGCCGCGAATATTCGAGAAGGCGCATAGCAGGGTCAACCGCATGGCTGCCGAGGAGGGCGGAGCCAAGAAAAAGATCTTCGACCGCGCGTTCGCCGTCGGTAAGGAGGTTTCTCGCCGCAAGCTGGCCGGTGAGCGCGTGCCACCGCATCTCCGCGCCCAGTACCGCGTGTACGACCGGTTGGTCTTCGCCAAGATCCGGGACCGGTTCGGCGGCCGGGTGCGCTTTTTCGTATCAGGTGCTGCTGCGCTCAACCGGGAAATCGCGGAGTGGTTCCACACCGCCGGCATCTTGATCCTCGAGGGCTACGGGCTGACGGAGACGTCAGCGGGCACCTGCCTCAACCTGCCTTCCTCCTACAAGTTCGGCACGGTCGGGCCGCCGCTCTTCGGAACCGAGGTCAAGGTCGCCGCAGACGGCGAGATCTTGATCAAGGGTCCCGGGGTGACCGATGCGTATCACAACCAAGACGGTTCAACCAGCGCCAATCTCGAAGATGGTTGGTTTCGGACCGGTGACATCGGGGAGCTGGATGAGGACGGTTATCTGCGCATCACCGACCGAAAGAAGGATCTCTTCAAGACGTCGAGCGGAAAGTATGTCGCGCCGCAGCTCATCGAGGCGCAGTTCAAGGCCATCTGCCCCTATGCGAGTCAGTTCGTGGTGCACGGCAACGAGCGCAATTTCTGCTCGGCGATCGTGACGCTCGACCCGGACTCCATCGAGGACTGGGCCGCGCACAACGGACTGAGCGGATCGTCGTACGCCGAGATCGTCGGATCCGACGCCGCGCGCGACATGGTGCAGGGCTACGTCGATGAGCTCAACTCCCGACTGAACCGCTGGGAGAGCGTTAAGCGCCTGGTCATCCTCGACCATGACCTGACCATCGAGGAAGGCGAGCTCACCCCCAGCATGAAGGTGAAGCGCAGGGTGGTCGAAGACAAATACCGCAGCGACCTCGACGCTCTCTATCGCTGAGTCGCCTGCGGCCCCGCGCGAGGGGTTGTCGTCGGGCCCCGACAAACTGAGAGTATGGCGCCGTGCCATCTGGGTTGCCCGAGGAGAAAGCTGGTCCTCCCGACGGCGCCTTACCACGGCAGGCAGGTGAGACGCTCGGCCAGCAGCCTTTGGGGTTTTACATCCACGTGCCGTTCTGCGCAGTGCGGTGTGGCTACTGCGACTTCAACACCTATACAGCAGCTGAGCTCGGCAATCGCCCCGGAGCCTCTCGAGCAGGCTACGCCGCATCGGTGATCGCCGAGATAAAACTGGCTCGGCGGGTGCTCGGCGACGTTGACCTCCTCGTCGACACCGTCTTCTTCGGTGGTGGCACTCCCACGCTGCTCGCTCCCGCGGCGTTGACGTCGATCGTGACAGCGCTTCGAGAGGAGTTCGGCTTGGCAGCCGGAGCAGAGATCACCACCGAGGCCAATCCCGACAGTGTGTCGGCCATCGACCTGGAGGCGTTGAGGGCCGGTGGGGTCAACCGGATCTCCTTTGGGATGCAGTCAGCGGTACCGACGGTCCTGCGGGTGCTGGATCGAACCCACGACCCGCTTCGGGTGCCGCAGGTGGTCGAGGAGGCCCGGCATGCCGGTTTCGATCAGGTGAGTCTTGATTTGATCTACGGAACGCCTGGTGAGTCGCTTTCCGACTGGTGTTTCAGCCTTGAAGCGGCGGTTGCGCTCGAGC
Source organism: Nocardioidaceae bacterium (assembly GCA_013813125.1). Lineage (GTDB taxonomy): Bacteria > Actinomycetota > Actinomycetes > Propionibacteriales > Nocardioidaceae > JACCZJ01. The sequence goes on from JACCSH010000083.1 coordinate 5,648, forward strand.
CCGACCACCTCAGCGCATATGCCCTGATCGTCGAGGAGGGCACTGCCTTGTCCCGACAGGTTCGCGGAGGAGCAGTTCCGAGCCCGGACGATGACGACCTGGCCGACAAGTACGAACTCGCCGATGGCGTTCTCTCGGCGGCCGGTCTCGAGTGGTACGAGGTGTCGAACTGGGCTCGACACGAGTCGGCTCGATGCCGCCATAACCTCGGCTACTGGACAGGACATGACTGGTGGGGTGCCGGTCCCGGTGCGCACTCTCACGTTGGGGGCGTGCGCTGGTGGAACGTCAAACATCCGGTGACATACGCCGACCGGCTGGCTGCTGATGAGAGTCCGGCGGCCGGCCGGGAGGAACTTGGCGAGGACACACGCAGGGTCGAGCGCGTGCTGCTTGAGACTCGGCTGGCCACGGGGCTGCCGATCGACGTACTCGACGATCCCGGTCGTGCTGCTCTGTCTGGCTTGGTGGACGAGGGGCTGGTCGAGGCCCTTCCAGATACGGTGCGCCTCACGCAGCGAGGGCGACTGCTCGCTGACGCAGTGGTGCGCGCACTGCTGGCGTGAGTGCGCCGGCCATGTTTCAGCGGATGAAGCGAATGCAGAGCGGGTAGCGGAAGTCGTCGCCTTTGCTGGCGGCCACAGTTCCCAAGATGATGGCCACCAACGCCAGCACCATGACGATCAGTGCGACGGGGACGATGACAAGCAGGCCGAACCCCAAGGTCACGACCGCGATCACGACTGCTATCAGCGAATAGACCAGCAAAGACAACTGGAAGTTCAGCGACTCAGTGGCGTGGCGCTTCACGAACGCGGAGGAGTCTCCTTTCATCAGCAGAATCACTAGCGGTGCGAGAAATCCCATCGCGAACCAGGCTGCCACTAAGGCACCGATGTGCGCGGCCAGCGCCCAGGTCTTGTCATCGCCCGGCTGGCTGAACTGGTTCGGCGGGTGATAGCCCTGGTTGGGAGGCGGATAGCCCGGGTTCGGTTGAGGGTAGCCCTGCTGAGCGGGGTAATCCTGGCTCGGTGGCGAATAGCCCTGCTGTGGAGCAGGATCGCCCGAATTCGGTGGCGGGTAGCCCGGCGCCGGCTTGGGGTCTGGCTGGTTCGGTGCTGGGTGCGGCTGATCCGGACGCTGGCCAGGCTGATCTGGCTGCGCTGGGTAGGACATGGCAGACTCCCTTGCTCGTCGTCGGCGAGTCTACGTTGAGGCTGTATCACTCCTGGCGAGGTACTTCCGTGCGGATGAACGATTCTGAGCCGCGGGGTGAGCTGCTCGCCGAGCTTGACGCTGGGCTTATCCAAGCTGCTCGTAGCCGCGTGCGACGCCGTCGGCCAGGCGCTGCGGAGGAAACGGCCAGGCATCGCTGGATCGGATGGCTTCGCCGACGGGAATACCCTGAGAGTGCAGCGACCGAATCAGTTGTGCGACGGTGGAGATGTCCTCCCGGAAATCCTGTACGAACTGTTGGTCCACAGGTTTCCCATGCCCCGGTACGACGATCGACGCACCCGTGAGCAACCCTCCCACGATGTCAAGCGTGCCGGGCCATTCCAACGGCCAGCAGTCGCTGCCAAAGCCTGGCGGTCCGGACTGTTCGACGAGGTCACCGGCGAAAAGGACATCGGCGTCAGGGACTCGCACAACCAGGTCGCCGTCCGTGTGGCCGCGCCCCGGGTGGACGAGCTCGACGTAGCGGTCCCCGAGGTCGATGGTGGACACGGACTCGAAGGTCCTGTCGGGCAGCCTCAAAGTTGTGCCAGCGACATCGGCCAGCACCTCGGTCGTGATCTCGGGCGCGTCAGGATCGCCCTCGGGAGTCTCAGCGATCAGCCTTTTGATCCGAGCCGCAGACGCTTCCAGGCCGGCCGCAGCGTTCACCTGGGCCGATATGACCGCTTCCTTCGGCATGGCGATGTTGCCGAACGTGTGATCGAAGTGCTGGTGAGTGTTGACGACCCAGCGAATCGGTAAGGCCGACGCGAACCGTCGTACGTCATCGATCAGGTCTCTGCCCTGCTGCGCAGACGCACGGGTGTCGACCAGCAGGATCGCGTCTGACGACAGCACCGCACCGACGGTGACATCCCACTCGGGGTAGCGCTCGATGAACACCCGATCGGCGATCTCGGAGAAGCGCTTGGGCGAAGACCCGGCCATGGCGTGACCCTAACCCGCCCTGTCGGGGGTGGTCCGTGGCGGCCCAGGGTGTCTCGGTGGTCGATGGTTTGATCGAGTCGCGAGCTCTAGATTCCGGTTAGAGCGGCGCCGACGAGTAGAGTTGGCACTCCGCGAATATGAGTGCCAAGTGGCACAACTTGGCAGGTAGGCACGTACCAGAGGACACCCGTCGGGGCTGACAACAGTCCGCGACCGCCATAGACGAGGAGGCAGCAGGGGTGCTCGACACACGCAAGCTAGACGTCCTCCGGGCCATCGTCGAGGACTACGTGCAGACTCGTGAGCCCGTCGGCTCCAAGGCGCTGGTCGACCGCCATCACCTGGGAGTCTCGCCCGCCACCGTGCGCAACGACATGGCGGCTCTGGAGGAGGAGGGGTTTATCACCCAGCCCCACACCAGCGCCGGACGCATCCCCACCGACAAGGGCTACCGCCTCTTTGTCGACCAGCTCACCCGCATCAAGCCGCTCTCCGGGGCAGAGAAGCGTGCCATCGCAACCTTCCTCGAAGGCGCGGTCGACCTCGATGACGTGGTCCACCGCAGCGTGCGACTGCTCGCCCAACTCACCCAACAGGTCGCGATCGTCCAGTACCCCACGCTCTCGCGCTCGACCGTTCGACACGTAGAGGTCGTCACCATGAGCAACACGCGGCTGCTGCTTGTCGTCATCACCAGCACAGGGCGTGTCGAGCAGCGTGTCACCGAGCTGCCCGAGGCTCTCGACGACGACGTGATCAGTGAACTCAGGGCTCGACTCAACAGCGCGGTGGTCGGTCAGCCACTTGCCTCTGCCGCCAATCGAGTCGCCGGGCTGCCTGACCATTTTCACCTCGTCGACCGGGCCGTCGTCGCCCAGATCGTCGGCATCTTCGCGGAGGCAGTCGCCGACAACCGCACCGACGAGAAGGTGGCCATCGGGGGCACGGCCAACCTGGTGCGATTCGGCGATGACTTCGACCGGTCGATCAAGCCTCTGCTCGAGGCGCTCGAGGAACATGTGGTGCTGCTCAAGTTGCTCGGTGAGGTGAGCAGTCCCAGCCTCGTGACCGTTCGGATCGGGCACGAGGTGCCGCACGACCAGTTGGCAACGACCTCGGTGGTTGCGACCGGCTATGGGCCGGGTGAACAGGCGGTGGCCACTCTGGGGGTCGTCGGTCCCACCCGCATGGACTACGCCGGGTCGATGTCCGCCGTGCACGCCGTTGCGCGCTACGTCAGCCATATCCTCGCCGACGCATGACCAGCCATCGTCGTCCAGGTACGACTAGCCGCCTTCGCCCCGACATGACCAGCCGACTTCCCCTCGACATGGACAGTCGCTTTCGCCCCGGGATGACTACCCGCCGTCGCCCGCGCACGACTACCCGTCAACCCGAGTTGGAAGCCGGAGCATGACGACCGATCTCTACGCCGTCCTCGGAGTCGCACGAAATGCAAGCTCCGAGGAGATCAAGAAGGCCTACCGCAGACTGGCGCGCCAGCTACACCCTGACGTCAACCCAGACGCAGCCACTCAAGAGCGCTTCAAGGAGGTCACCCAGGCCTACGACGTACTGAGCGACCCGCGCAAACGTGAGATGTACGACCTCGGTGGAGATCCGCTGTCAGCGAGCGGTGCCGGCGCTGGCTTCGGGCAGGGTTTCTCCTTCACCGACATCATGGATGCCTTCTTTGCCCAGTCGGGGAGCAGCAGTCGCGGCCCTCGGCCACGTATGCGCCGCGGACAGGACGCGTTGGTCCGCCTCCAACTCGAGCTCGCGGAGGCCGCATTCGGCGTCACGCGCGAGCTGAAGGTTGATACCGCCGTCACTTGCTCCCTCTGCCAAGGCGCTGGCACCTCTCCAGGTACTGACGTATCCACCTGCAGCACCTGCAGAGGACGCGGCGAGATCAGCAATGTGCAGCGGTCCTTCCTGGGTGAAGTGCGAACCATGCGCCCGTGCCCAACGTGTCGCGGCTTCGGAACCGTCATACGGGATCCCTGCAGTGAGTGCTCGGGCGACGGAAGGGTGCGGGCCCGCCGGGTGATCCCCGTTCAGGTGCCAGCCGGAGTCGATTCCGGCAACCGTATCCAGCTGTCGGGCGAAGGGGAGGTGGGCCCGGGTGGTGGCCCCGCTGGCGACCTGTATGTCGAGATCGAGGTCGGGCATCACCCGGTTTTCACGCGCCAAGGCGATGACCTCTTGTGCGAGATCACCGTGCCGATGACGGCCGCGGCGTTGGGGACGAGCGTCCGCCTTCCCACGCTCGAGGCTGACGTGGCCGACGGCTCAGCCTCTGACGTGGAACGGTTGATCACAATCACCATCGAGGCAGGAACTCAGTCTGGTGAACAGCTGGTCGCTCGGGGCAGGGGAGTGCCGCGGCTCCGAGGCACGGGCCGTGGAGATGTCGTCACCACCATTGTGGTTGAGACTCCGACTCGGCTCGACGCCGAGCAGTCTCAGCTGTTGCATGAGCTTGCGGCGATGCGCGGCGAGGAGAACCCGACTGGCACGGTCGAGCATCAGTCCAAGGGCGTCTTCGACCGTTTCAAGGGAGCCTTCGGCGGCCGCTGAACAGTGACACTTCCCGTCTTCGTGGTTGATGCCGACCTGCTCCAGCGCGACACGATCGAGCTGAGCGGTGCCGAGGGCCGCCATGCGGTAGTGGTCAAACGCATTCGAGTGGGTGAGCAGCTCATCCTGACCGACATGCGAGGCGCTGGCGCTGAGTGCGAGGTCGTCGAGGTGTCGCGGCAGGGTCTTGTCGCACAGGTGTACGCACGCCGGTTCGAGCCGGTCTCAGAGCCGGGCTTGACCGTTGTACAGGCGATCCCGAAGGGTGAACACGGTGAGCGGGCCGTCGAGCTGCTTACCGAGATCGGCGTCGACACCCTGGTGCCCTGGGCCGCGTCGCGCAACGTCGTCAGCTGGCGTGGTGAGCGAGAGGCCAGAGGTTTGCAGCGGTGGCGGGCAACCGCCTCCGCGGCTGCCAAGCAGTCGCGGCGGTTGCGCTTCCCCGAGGTGAGTGGCCTGCATACCACTGCTGAGGTGGCCGCCCTGATCTCCTCGGCTGACCTGGCGTTGGTGCTCCATGAGGGTGCCGGCAATCGGCTCGGGGACGTCGTCGTACCCGAGTCCGGAACGGTGCTGCTCGTCGTAGGCCCCGAGGGCGGTGTCACCGCCGAGGAGCTCGCAACGTTTGCTGACCGGGGAGCCGCAGCCGTTCGGCTGGGCGCCACGGTGTTGCGAAGCTCCACCGCCGGAGTCGTCGGCGCGGCCGTCGTGCTCAGCCGGACGCCGCGCTGGGCCTGACAGAGGGCCGGGGCGCCCGACCGCGCGCCATGGTGCTGACCTGCCGCCGTCCTGGCGTTGACGGGTGTCGGGTCGCCCATCCCCGACGAGTCGGCCCATCCCTGCTTGAGTGGGTCGCTCACGAGACCCACTCACGGCCCTGGGGTGG
>JACCSH010000095.1 GCA_013813125.1 Nocardioidaceae bacterium
GTCCTTGTCGGTCAATCCTGCCAGGCAACGCGACGCCAGCCCTCGAGGGCCTTTGGCCGGTCTGGCGTTCGAGGCGATCGAGGAGTTCTTTGCCCAGTCCACTCAGCGCCGCGAGAGCAGCCTCACCGTGCGGTGTCGGTGTGGACCCCGACACCACGACGACGCCTCGGTCGTCGGTTACTTCTGCTTTCATCGTCGTCCCACCCACGTCGCAGGCCAACACGTAGTTCTGGGTGTGGCCGCGGAGATGTGGGTCGGCTGCGGCGATCACGAGTCCAAGATGACGGAACGTTCGAGGTTGCGCGGGTGGTCTGGGTCCAAGCCACGGTCACCGGCTCGGAGGGTGCACAGCAGCTGCACCCTCACCAGTTCGGCCATCGGGTCGATGTCGTGAGCAACCAGGTCAGCGCCGGTGGCACCTACATCGCGGGCGAAGTTGGGCACCAGCTCTCCGAAAGCCCAGACGACCCGTCCTGGCGCGGAGATGCTGATCGGCCCGTGGCGGTACTCCGTGGCCCAGTATGCCTCCGCCCACGACTGCGTCGACTCCCTGAGCTTGAGTGCCGCCTCGTCCGCCAGGGCGGCCGCCCACCCCATACCGACGAAGGTGATCTGCTCTGCCCCGCGAGCTACGGCCAACGACTCCTCGCTCTCGGCGAGCACGTGGCGAGCTTGTCTGATCGGCGTGGAAAGGTCCTCACCCAGGTGCGTGCGGAGCAGAGCGAGCACTGAGGTGGCGAAACGGGTCTGCACCACTGACTGCTCGTCGAACTCGGGCACCAGCACTGCATCGCCTAGCTCGAGAATCGGCGCGGACTTGGTAGAGGTGATGACGGTGACTGCTGCACCGGCCCCTCCATACTCCCGGAGCGTGCCAAGAATTTCCGTTGTCGTACCAGAGCGGCTGATGGCGAGGACCCGGTCGTAGCCCCTGTGCAGCCGATGATCGCTAGGCGGCCAGGCATCCGTCAGCCCTTGCCCCTGTGACTCGCGCAGGGCTGCGAACGCCCGAGCCATGAAGAGCGACGTGCCGCAGCCGATGACGGCTACCCGCTCCCCGGGCGAGGGCAGAAGATTCGCGACCTCCGCGGCGACCTCCCCTGCTCTTGTCCAGCTCTCAGGCTGACTCGCCAGTTCACGAGCGAGATGGCTTGCTAGTCCGGCTGCAGCCCGAGACGACTCGGCGGAAGGATCAGGCACCCCCCAAGCATGGAGCTGTTGCTCGATTGAGTCAACATTTGTGCTCAACCAGTCGCAGTCAATCACTCAACCTCGCCTTGAAAGACTCTGCGCCCAGCCCTTGACGAGCGGTAGACACACGAGCACAATGATCCGCCATACGCACGGACTTGATCACTTCCGGCGCTCGCTCGATCAGATTCAATCACCCAGTTTCTTTAGTCTGCAGGAAGGAACAGCTCCATGAACCCCACCCGACGAGGCCCCCGGCTGGTTGCGGCATTGACAGGGTTTGCCTTCGCGCTGAGCGCATGCGGCTTCAACTCATCCGAGGACGACAGCAGCGACGATGCACCGACAGGCGAAGAGACGAGTGACGGCGCTGAGCCCGCCGGCGGCGGTGACGACGGTGGTGCCTCCGGCGATCTCAGCTTGCTCGTGCCGGCCTACAGCGACCAGACCAAGGCGTTGTGGGAGGGAATCATCAGCGATTTCGAGAAGGAGAACGCCGACGTCAACGTCGAGCTGCAAGTCGAGTCATGGGACAACATCAACCAGGTGATTCAAACCAAGGTCCAGTCTGGCGACGCCCCCGACATCTTGAACATCGACGCATATGCGAGCTACGCCACCGATGACCTGCTCTACCCCGTCGAAGAGGTCGTGTCGCCAGAGGTGCTGGAGGACTTCCAACCTTCCTTCGCGGAGAACGCATCCCTCGACGGCACGATGTACGGCATGCCACTCATTGCGTCGGCCCGCTCGCTCTTCTACAACACGGACCTGTTCGAGCAGGCCGGCGTAACCGAGCCCCCAAAGACGTGGGATGAGCTCTATGACGCCGCCGACAAGATCACCGCTCTCGGCGGGGGTGTCGTCGGCTACGGCATGCCCTTGGGCAGTGAGGAAGCACAGGCCGAGACCTCGATCTTCGTCTTCGGCAACGGCGGGTCATGGGGGAACGCTGAAGAGATCACCGTCGACACTGAGGAGAACATCGAGGCAGTCACGTTCATGAAGAAGATTATCGACGACGGTCTTACCGAGGAAGACCCTGGATCCCAGGACCGCACGCCGCTGCTCAACGTCTTCAAGCAAGGCAAGATCGGCATGATGGTCGGCCTTCCTCCCACGGTCACCGAGATCGAGGCCGAGTTCCCAGAGCTAAATTACGACACGGCCGCGATTCCCACCGCGGACGGCTCTCCGGTCACACTCGGCGTTGCCGACCACCTGATGGCGTTCAAGAACGACGGCGACAACCAAGAAGCCATCACGGCGTTCCTCGACTTCT
>JACCSH010000110.1 GCA_013813125.1 Nocardioidaceae bacterium
CCCCACCAGGGCGAGGCGGTCCCGGCCGGCGCGGCGTTCATCGGCGACAGCCACGACGTGGCCATCGCGTCGTACGACGGCCGCGTCTACACGTGGGAGACCGACCTCGACCGGGCCCTCGGCTCCGCCTGCCAGATGGCCGGGCGGAACCTGACCGAGGAGGAGTGGGAGGAGTTCCTGCCCGAGCAGCCCTACCGAGACGTGTGCCCTGAGACCTGAAGTAGGCAGCCGACGGGCACCCCGGCCTCACGACTCGCATGCCCACGCCGGACTGCTTGGACGCTGCGGCGCCCCCGAGCTCACCTTAGGTTGTTCTGAATCCACCGGAGGACGCTGACTGGCCCAGGCGCGAAGTCCAGCAGCAAGTTCCCGTCCACCTTCGCGGCAGCCGCCTCCAGCCACCGTCGACGACCGAGCAGGAGTCCGCGGCAACTGCTACTGGCAAGGGCGCTCGTGCCTTAGGTTCAGCGAAAGCTGCGCACGGCCGGTTCCTCACTGATGTTCACCGCAGAGAACCCGCGGCTGGTGCCCGCCAGGAGGGAGCCGCCAGGGTTTCACACCTCGGTATGTCACACCGCGGCGCTTGATCCCGGGTTCCGCAGCTAATCGGTGTTCTGCGGCACGTCGCTAGGTAAAGTCGCTGGTCAGCGGCTTTCGAAGTGGTCACACGGTCGGAATCGCCTAGTGACACGATGCGGCGTTTCTACCGCGTGTGGACAGTGGATTCGCGGGTAATGTCTGGTGACATGTTCGTGAGGACGTCGTCGCGGCGGAACAAGGACGGCACCAAGGTGTCCTACCTGCAGCTGGCGCACAACCAGTGGGACCCGGCGACGCGGACCTCGAAGATGCGGGTGCTGTACAACTTCGGCCGCGCCGAGCAGGTGGATCGGGCCGGGATTGAGCGGTTGATCGCCTCGCTATCGCGGCTGGTGGACGCTCCCGTGCTGCCCTCGACCGAGACCTCGGCCACCGATGCGGGGTTGTCGTTCACCGAGTCGCAGCCGCTGGGTGGGGCATGGGCTCGACGGGCTGTGGAACCGGCTCGGGATCGGCGCCTCGATGACCAAGCTGTTGGGCAGGTCCCGTCGCGACGCCCAGCTCACCGAGCGGGTGCTGTTCGCGCTGGTCGCGAACCGGGCGCTGGCGCCGTCGTCGAAGCTGGCCGCCGCTTCGACACCACGTCGACCTACTTCGAGACCGCGCGCGAAGCGCGACAAGGCCGACTCCGCTGCCAACGCACGTTCTGCTGTTGCCAATCTGTTGCCAATTGCCTCAGAGCCCCGAGACGGCGAAGGCCCCCTGACTCGCGTTTCCGCAGTTCAGGAGGCCTTTCACAATGGTAGCCCCGACGGGATTCGAACCCGCGCTACCGCCTTGAGAGGGCGGCGTGCTAGGCCACTACACAACGGGGCCATCGAGCGGACCAGACTTTATCGGACGAGGCGGACTCGGGCCTAATCGCTGGGGTACTAGGACTCGAACCTAGACTAACTGGACCAGAACCAGTCGGGCTGCCAATTACCCCATACCCCACGGCGGACAGTCTCGTCGCAATGCCGAGGGCTGACGATACCGGAGCCGAGCGGTGGCTCAAAAACGTCAGGATTGCGGGGGTTCCCCGCGGTCGCGACGCATCCGACGTACGCCTGGTCGGGCGTTCGGGGTCTTCAGTCGCTGAAGCGGGACGGCCGTGCCACGGAGTTGCTGCGGCGATGCGCCGCAAGAATCCAAGGTACGGCGATCGACAGGAGCACCGCGTCGACGATCAGGGGAAGCCAGGTGACTCCGCTTGGGTCGAGAGCGGATGAGACCTCGTCGAGCAGCCCGGCAGGCAGCAGGACCGCGACGTTCTTCACCGCGTGGAGGGCGATACCCGCCTCGATGCCACCTGTTCGGACGGCCAACCACGCGAGCACCGTGCCAAGGAGGAGCCGGTCGGCGAAGAGCGGCGGCGCGAACTGGAGATGCGCCGCAGCAAAGACCGCGCCACTCGCGATGCAACACAGCCAGACCGGCCACCGGGCAGCACCGAGCGCCTGCAGCAGTAAACCCCGAAACAGGTACTCCTCCCCCGCGGCCTGGAGCGGCGTGGTGAAAAGCACCACGGCGATGAAACTCCAAACGCTGAGGTCGATCGGTTCCGAACGCACCAGCAGCGCCCCGGCGGTTCCCAGCACCAAGAAGATCGACCAGACGACAGCGCAGATGCCCACACACCGCACCAGCCAGCCCCACCGCATCCCGGGACGGTGCGACGCCAACCATCGAGGACGTACGCCGTAGAGCCCCCATACCAGCGCACCCGAGAGGGGGATCAACGACGCCAACCCAAGGTTCACGGCCAGCAGTTCGCCAGCATCTACCCCGTCAGTCAGCTCGAAGGAGAAATCCGCATTCCCCAGCGATCGAGCGATTCCGAGGACCGCGAACACGCTTGCTACCGACATCGCCAGCATTCCGACGACACCGAGGGCAGCGCTTGCCAGCAAGCGCCACCAGGCACCGCTAGGAGCTGACAGGGTTCGATGGAACGCGGTCCCGGTCAGCGGTCGGCGAGTCGCCATCACTGAGAAGCCTTCACCTCCGCGGCGGCAGCGGCCAGCCGGGCTAGTGACCGTGCCTTGCCCAAGAGTTCCAACGACTCGAACAGCGGAGGAGAGATACGCCGCCCTGTGACGGCGACCCGGACTGGACCAAAGGCGTTGCGGGGCTTGAGGCCGCGCTCATCGATGAGGGCTCTGCGCAGGGCATCTTCAATCGGAGCTGTCTGCCACGTATCGACAGCCGTTAAGGCGGCATGTGCCGTCCGGACGATGTCGACGCCGGCGGGGTCGAGGAGTTTGGCCGCGTCGTCCGGGTCCACTGTGAAGTCGTCTTCGCCGACGAACAAGAACCCGCACATGTCGACTGCCTCTGCGAGCGTGGTCATGCGTTCCTGGATCAGCGGCGCGACAGCCGTGAGCAGGTCCCGCTGGTCATCGGTGACCTCGTCACCGAGCAGGCCGGCCCTCTGCAAATAGGGCACGACCCTGACGGCAAGTTCTCCTCCAGGCAGCGCCCGCAGGTGGGTCGCGTTGATCGCCTCACACTTCTTGAGGTCGAAGCGCGCCGGGTTGGGGTTCACCCGCTCGATTGTGAACGCGGCAACCATTTCCTCCATGCTGAAGATGTCCCGGTCTTCGGCGATGGACCAGCCCAGCAGCGCCAGGTAGTTGAGTAAACCCTCAGGCAGGAACCCGCGGTCGCGGTAGCCGAGCAGGTTGGACTCCGGGTCGCGCTTCGACAGCTTCTTGTTGCCCTGGCCCATCACGTAGGGCAGGTGGCCGAACCGTGGGGTCCGGCCGCTTCCCACTCCGATTGCGGCAAGCGCGTCGTAGAGCGCAAGCTGGCGAGGGGTGGAGGACAAGAGGTCCTCACCGCGCAGAACGTGGGTGATCTGCATGAGTGCGTCGTCCACGGGGTTGACCAAGGTGTAGAGCGGGTGTCCGTTGGCGCGAACGAGGACATAGTCCGGCACGTGCTCGCTGGCGAAGCTGATCGGCCCGCGGACCAGGTCGTCGAACGAGATGGTCGAGTCCGGCACCATAAACCGCACCACGGGTTTGCGGCCCTCACCCTGATAGGCGAAGACCTGCTCAGCGGTGAGGTGGCGGCAGTGTCCGTCATAGCCGGGGGGGCGTCCAGCGGCTCTGGCCTCATCGTTTCGTTGCTCCAGCTCAACATGCGAGCAATAGCAGTGGTAGGCGAGCCCCGCGTCGACTAGGCGGCGCGCCACGTCGGCATAGACGTCGTACCTCTCCGACTGCCGGTAAGGACCGAACGGGCCACCCACCTCAGGCCCTTCGTCCCAGTCGAAGCCGAGCCAACGCATCACGTCGAGCAACGTGTCGTAGGACTCTTGGGAATCCCGGCTGGCGTCGGTGTCTTCGATGCGGAAGACGAACGTGCCTCCAAGGTGGCGGGCAAACGCCCAGTTGAACAATGCCGTCCGGGCCAGGCCGACGTGGGGGTTTCCGGTCGGGGACGGACAGAACCGGACCCGGATGGGCGAAGCGATCGGGTCAGTCACGAGCAACCACCTGATTGGTGAGTGTTCCGATGCCGTCCACGGTGACGGACACCTCGTCGCCAGGTGTCAGAGACCCCACGCCTGCGGGTGTGCCGGTAGCGATCACGTCGCCGGGAAGCAGCGTCGTGAACGAAGAGACGTACGCAATGCAGGCCGCAACGTCGTGGATCATGAGCGCGGTGCTCTCCCGCTGCCGCACCTCACCGTTGACCGTCGTCGTGACCATCAGATCCGCAGGATTCAGCACGGTCTCGATCCACGGGCCGAGCGGGCAGAAGGAGTCGTAACCCTTCGCCCGCGCCCACTGGTTGTCCTTGGCCTGGAGGTCGCGTGCTGTCACGTCGTTGCAAACGGTGTAGCCGAAGATGACGTCGGCCACCTTCTCGGCAGGGACATCGCGACAGATTCGCCCGATCACCACGGCCAGTTCCCCTTCGAAGCTCACATCGGAGCTAGCCGCCGGATAGACGATCGGGTCGTGCGGGCCGATGACCGAGGTGTTGGGTTTGAAGAACACCAAGGGCTCCGAGGGTACGGCGTTGCCGAGCTCAGCGGCGTGCGCCGCATAGTTGCGACCGATCCCGACGACCTTGCTTCGCGGTATGACGGGAGCCAGGAGCCGTACCTCACCGAGCGAGTGCCGTTCGCCGGTGAGCTCCACTCCGCTGTACAGCGGGTCACCGACAAGCGAGGCGACTATCTCTTCCTCGTCTGCTTGACCTACGACGCCGTAGCTCGGAACGTCCCCGGTCGTAAACCTCGCGATTCTCACGACGCGGAAGCCTACCTGGGCTGCAAGCAACCCTCGACTCGTCCGACGAGCGGGGGCCACGACCCCTCGACTCGGGCCGGACGAGTCGAGCGCACGTTCCAGCTGGTGCTCCCAGTTCTACGCTTGCGCTCATGGCTGCTGAGTCTCGGTCGCGACTTGGGCGGCGAATCGTCTCCCTGTACGGCGGGTTGGTCATCTTCGGCTGGTCGGAGGCGCTGCTAGTGGAAGCTGAGCTGGGTGTGCTCCCTTGGGACGTCTTGCACCAAGGACTTGCGCGTCACCTGGGTCTGACGATCGGGATCTGGTCTGTCATCGCGGGCGCCGCCGTCTTGTTGCTCTGGGTGCCCCTACATGAGCGTCCTGGGCTCGGCACCGTCTCCAACGTACTGACCATCGGCCCAGCTCTAGACGCCTCTGTCTGGTTGATGCCGACGCCGGATCAGCTCTGGTTGCGGGTCGGTTACGTCGTTGTGGCGATCGTGGTCAACGCGCTGGCCACCGCGCTCTACATCGGCGCACGGTTCGGACCCGGTCCCCGAGATGGGCTGATGACAGGGCTCGTACGACGAACGGGGGGCTCGATTCGACTCGTCCGGACCGCGATCGAGATAGTCGTGGTAGGTACGGGCTTCGCGCTCGGTGGAACCCTAGGAGTCGCCACCTTGGCGTTCGTGCTGACCATCGGTCCTTTGGTGCACTGGTTCATGCCAATGTTGCACATCG